>JAUIMD010000499.1 GCA_030433225.1 Bacteroidia bacterium | reverse complement strand
GCAGAAAGCATGGTTTCGTATTACGGAACGGTGTACGATGCGCAGGGAACTCCCAGTCAGCCCAATGTGAGGCTCGATCTTACCCGCTCTGACCATTATGTGCTGGGCTACGAAAATCGCTTATCGAAAAAACTGAATGCCCGGGTGGAAGTGTACTACCAAAAACTGCACAGTGTACCGGTTGAAAATGTAGATACCAGTTATTTTTCGCTCATAAATCAATCGGATGGGTATGTGGACAAAGCGTTGGTGAGTGATGGGGACGGTTACAATTATGGCATTGAATTTACGCTGGAACGCTATTTTTACGATGCATGGTATGGCATGCTGACGGCCTCGCTGTATGAATCCAAATACCGGGCCATGGACGGAAAATGGAGAAATACCCGCTACAATGGCAACTATGCGGTAAACTTTTTGGTGGGCAAAGAATTTACGGTGGGCAAGCCCGAAAAAGGCAATAAACTTAACCTGAATACCAAACTGCTGGTGAATGGCGGCAACCGATATATTCCGCTAGATTTGGAACAATCACGCATAGAGGACGAAAGCGTATTTGATTTTAGCAAAGCCTTTGACAATCGGCTCGACCACGTATTTCAGATGAACTTTACCGCCAGCTATACGATAAACCGACCCAAAGTGCGCCATGAAATTTACCTCGACATTTACAATGTGTTGAACGGGCACGCACGCATTTTTGAATACTACGATGAAGAGACCAACGCCGCGGACTACTATACGCAATTGGGGATGATCCCAAACATCATGTATAAACTGCATTTTTAATGAGGGATGCGGCGTTTGTTGTTGGTGTGGGGTGCCGAGCTATTTGGGCAACCTTTCGTGCAATTTCAAATTCAGTTCCATGCGCCGCATCATTTCTGCAATGCGTTTGGCTTTGGTTTCTTCGCGTTTGGCTTCGGCAATCCAGTTGAGGAATGCTTTTTGTTCCCACAACGCCAGGTTTTTAAAGGTTGTCAAATGGGTGGCCGGCTCCATGGCAAAACATTCCAGAATTTCATCCGGAATTTCCAAAGGAGTATTGTCATTATACAAGAGTAGGTGCACAAAATCACCCGCTTCTTTTTGAATCTTTTTACGGATGGCAGCTTTCACGGGCAAAAACAATTTGCCGTCACCCATGGGCATTAAACTAATTTGTTGCAATGCATAAGCATCAATGTGGCCACTTACCTTTACCCAACCAAAAGGCGTGTTTTTTGCCGGTTGTACCTCAGGCAAAGCAATGTAGGTCCACCCTCCTTTGCCGGGATATTTTTCCAGTACATAGGTGCCTTCGGCTAGCTTTTTTTTCATGGTTGGAGTCTTTAAGTGGAATTCGATTACAAAATCTTAGTTGGAACGAATTTACAGAATCCTCTGTAATTACTAATGGATAAAAAATGACACCTCCGCATCCGAAGTCCGGAAAAGATCACTGAATTTAATGCGGATTTACTGAGCAGAAATTACCTGCAATACCTATCCTTATCCCTAAAATAAATGCGTAACTTGAGTAAAATTTTCAATACATGAATGCCCTTTTTACGTCTGTGCTTGCTCTGCTGTTTCTCATTGGAGGATGTGAGAAAAATTCCAAAACTGAGGCTGAATGCGGCACCGATCAGCCTCTTGAAGAATTGGTTTGGCTGCAAAATTTGCAGAAGAGTTTTGAGATGCGCATGGGGCCGGCAGCTGCCGAAATTGTGCAGTATCGGTACAAAGGCGAGGTAGTGTTTTATGTAGATGACTGCTACATGTGCCCCGATGCCATGCAGGTGGTGTATAATTGTGCCGGGCAGGAAGTTTGTCGTTTCGGAGGGTTTGCCGGGTTGAATACCTGCCCTGATTTTTTTGAAGAAGCCACGGACAAAACCGTGCTGTTCAGTTCCATCCAACCCTAACTAGTTAAATTCATGTCCCTATCTTCAACAAACAGCGAACTGATCGAAATTTATTCCGGCGATTTATGGGAGGCCGAATTATTGAAAACCATCTTAAGCGATCATGGAATTCCCTGCTTCCTGAAAAACAACGTGCTTACATCATTTGCGTACAAACCCAGTTACTCGCAGGGAGTGAAGGTGATGATACGCGGTGTGGATGGCCTTCGTGCTCAGGAAATTGTCGATGAATTCCGGAAAAAATAAAGTCGTGAGAAACCGTAACTCCCCAGTAAAAAGGAAATTTTATCCCTAAATAACCTGTAGGGATAAAGCAGGTGTACCCGTAATTATTTCTTTCTTTGTGCCAGAATTGTAAGAAGGTATGGCGCCTTCAAAAAAGAGAAAAACGACAAAACAGCGTCCGTTAAGCGAAAAAACAGCACCCGTATAAAAACTAAGAAGAAAAGCTCATTTAAAGGATTTCTTATCAAATGGGGAATTATTGGCTTTTTGTTTGGAGTAGCCCTTTGGGCGCTGTTTTTGGGGTTGGTTCGCACGGGTGTTTTTGGTCCCATATCCTCGTATTACCAGTTAGAAAGCATTAAAAATCCGGTGGCTTCCGAGGTGTTTTCAGCGAATGGAAAACTGCTTGTACGCTACTGCATTCAAAATCGTAGCAGAGCCGAATTCGATGAGATTTCCAAAAATGTGCTGGATGCGCTGTTTGCTACAGAAGATGCCCGCTT
>JAUIMD010000498.1 GCA_030433225.1 Bacteroidia bacterium | reverse complement strand
TCCACATGGTCAACAATCACCTTTGCACTGTCCTTGTATTCCATACTGTCGTGAGGACTGATTCCACCCGTTTGGTTTTCGGTAAAAAACACCGGATTGGCAATTTTCCCAATGTCGTGATACAGGGCGCCCGTACGTGCAAGCAAGGGGTTGCCATTCGTGCGCAGAGCGGCTTCCTGTGCCAGGTTCGAAACCATAATGGTGTGCTGAAACGTTCCGGGTGCACGTTCTGAGAGTTTGCGTAACAACTCATTGTTGTTGTCCGAAAGCTCCATTAAAGTAACATCCGACAGGTATCCAAAAACTTTTTCCTCAAAATAAATAATGTAGTACGCAAAAAGGAGCAAAATGCCGTTCACCCCAAACAAGGCAAAATAAAAGGGATTGATGGTTTTAATGTCGCCTTCCTGAATTAGGTGGATACTCACATACATGATGGAATAAATCAGGAATATAACCCCTGAGGCCTTGGCCAGTTGGTCGCGCTTATACAAGTCTTTCAGGCTAAACGCTCCCGCAATACCGGCGGTAATTTGCAGGAGGATAAACACAAAGCTGCTGGCGGCAAAAAAGGATACCAGCACCACGGTAATGGTGTTTACAAATATTGCGGTGCGCGAATCGAAAAATGTACGCAGTGTAATGGGAACAATGGCAAAGGGCAACATGTAAATGGTCCAGTACGGTAATTTGTGAATGAGCGATGCAAAAAGTACAAAGGCCAGTATGTTCAAATAAATAAATACAATGCTTTTTACTTCGTTAAAAATGTCTTTACGGTACAGGTTTAAAAACAACAGCAACGAGCCTAACAGCAGTAAAATTAAAACCGCCTGTCCGGCCATAAGCGAAAGGCGTTTTTCAGGAGCACCCACCTTTTGCTCGTACTCCCGTTTGTACGATTCAATAATTTTATAAGTACTCTCCCTGATAATTTCACCCCGATCCACAATGCGCTCGCCAGACTGTACCAAACCTGAAGTTTCTGAAATATTTACCAGCAATTCATTACGCGCCTTATCGGAGAGTTCTTTGTTTAAGGTGATGTTCGATTGCAGGTAGTTGTTGAGGTCCATGCGTTGGGTAACGGCAAACACCTCGGGATGACTTGCTTTAAGTTGGGAGATCGATTGGGTGATGTATTCATAGGCGGTGCGGGGGTTTAGCACCTGCGTTACGGGCATTTTTCTGGCAAAATTGCGGGTAACCACCGTTATGTTCGAAGTGCCGTTAATGCTCAATCGGTTTTGTTCGGCAAACGAAATAATTCCCTGTTTATACACCTCATCTACAGACGACATGAGGCTGGAGAGTGCTCCATAATATAAGGTATCGTACCGCAAGGTATCCTTTATGCGAATTTTTTGCCACTCGGTATTAAACTTGCTTTCAATTTGTGGTTGGATATTGGCGTAAAAACTGGTGTCAATTACATAGTACGGGGCATAATCTTTAAGCAGCGTATCACGCTCGGCGGTCAGCTCTTTTTCCGTTTTATAAATAGGAAAGTTAAAAGGGGCAATCAGTAAATCGTATGCCCACGGTTCGCCTTTTTGAAACTCGTATTTGAATTTTCCTTCACGTGGAAAAAGATACAAGGCAATGGCAGACGCAACCAGGTAAATAAGTACCCGGAAAAGAATTCCCCATTTTGTGATAAAGTTGGAAAGAATTGACATAAAACAGTAATTTTATATCGTAAAGATAACTAAAAAAGGGACGTTATAAATGGCTCTGCTAAACCTTAAAAACCCGAAAATCGTATGCGGCAATTCTTTAAGTACTTTTGGTTAGGAATCGTTTTTATCCTGCTGTTGGCCTTGCTGCTGGCACCTGTTTTTGCAAAACGGTATGTAAATAAAAACGGCGAAGCCCTAAGCGGGCGTAAGCTGCACATCGAAAAGCTGCGCATCAATTATTTTACATCTACCCTTAAAGTAATTGATTTTGCCATGTTTGAGAAAAACGGGCAGGATGAGTTTGTGGGTTTCGACACCCTTTTGGTTAACCTCAAGCCGCTGCGTTTGCTCAAACACGAACTTTACCTGCAGCAATTTTTGCTGGCAAATCTTCGTGGAAATGTGATTCGCAACGATTCCCTGTTCAACTTTAGCGACCTGATGACCGCCAGCAGTACCGACACCGTTCCGGAAAACCCGGAAAACGATACGAACGAAACGAAGAAACCGCTGCACCTGAACCTGCATAACCTCGAAATGCGAAACGGAAACTTCAGCTTTGTGGATAAACCGGTCAACAATGCTGTGCACATGCACTCCCTGAGTTTTGCCATTCCCCATATATATTGGAATGCCGCCGACAGCAGTAAAGCAGACCTTGCCTTTCAACTATCCGAAGGAGGTACCTTTGTAAGTGATGTAAATTACGATGTTGCCAGCGGTGATTTCACCGGACTTATTCAAATAGACGGATTAGCCTTAAACATGCTGTTGCCCTATGCCCGGCGGCTGTGCGGCGGCGATTTCCAGCGAGCTCAGGATGCGGTGCAGGAAACCTTCCTTCGTTTATGTCGGGCTGACCGCGGCCGCATTGAAGGGCACGAGGCGGCCTGGCTGTTCCGGGTCTGCCGTTCCCGTGTCATCGACATGAAACGAAAGGAGAAACCCGTGCAGCCACTA
>JAUIMD010000497.1 GCA_030433225.1 Bacteroidia bacterium | reverse complement strand
ACAGGGTCTTTTTTACACGAAATAAAAAGGATGGGGAGCAGCGCAATGGCCATAAAACCCACGGAAATACTTCTGTTGCTTAATTTTACTTTATGCATAACGTTTTAAATGAGGTTTTCTATTTACGAAACTGGATACGGTTCTTATCCAACAACAAGGCACTAAAATAGTAAAATATCGTACATAAACTTAGGTAGTGTGCTATTTTAACCCGGTTTGAAAAAGCCCTACACCCCTTCTAACAAAATGGCTATGCTGAAAATCTTACCATCCTGACTAACAGGTGAACTACAAAGCATCAACGTCTCCCGAAAAAAGATAGCCTCTGGTTTTAAGGTAAATGCCTGCTATTCTTACGTTACATTTAAACGTGGCAAAATTCGGCTTCGGTTAGTAATTATGGGTAGAAATTTGAGTAGGGGTACCCCAAAGTAAGTTGCAATAATCACATTGCATTAAAACCATTTAAAAGACCAAACAAAGCCGTTTTCTTCTTGTTTGAATGGAAAAGGATGAAACAATGGACATAATAGAGAAACTCAAATGGCGCTATGCCACCAAAAAGTTTTCCAATAAAAAAATACGCCTCGGAGAATTAGATCACGTTTTGGAAGCCGCCAATTTAACGGCTACTTCGTATGGGCTTCAGGCCTTTAAAATTATTGTAGTTGACGACCCCGAGGTGCGCAAAGCCCTGCGTCAACATGGCCAGGACCAATCGCAAATTACCGACTCGTCGCACCTGCTTGTGCTGTGCCGCTACCTCGACGTAACCGATGAAATTATACAAGCCTTTGCCGAACGCATCGGGCAGGCTAAAAGCAAGTCGGCCGAGCAAATTGACCTATACGCTAAAAAAATCCAAACCAAAGTTGCAACCTATAAGGCGACCGGTAAGTTTGAAGAATGGCTGAACCGGCAGGTGTACATTGTACTGGGCAACCTTATGACTACCTGCGCCGTGCTGGACATTGATGCCTGCCCAATGGAAGGATTCGTACCCGAAAAATTCGATGAAATACTTCAATTGAAAGAGCAAAACCTGGCATCTACGGTTTTGCTCCCGATTGGCTACCGATCGGCCAACGATGCTTATCAATACAAGCAAAAGGTGCGTAAGGATCTGGAAGATTTACTCATTTTCATGTAAAAAAACAGCTATGGAAACCAACCCCAAACCATACAACTCCCTAACCAAGGAGGAGGCATATATACTAAAACACAAAGGCACAGAGCGCCCGTATACCGGCAAATACTATGACTTTTATGAAACGGGTACCTACACCTGCAAGCAATGCAATACCCCGCTGTATTCCTCTGCGGCCAAGTTTGATTCTGGCTGTGGCTGGCCCAGTTTTGATGATGAAATTGCCGGTGCGGTAACTCGCCAAACCGATGCCGACGGGCGACGAACAGAGATTATTTGTACCCATTGTGGCGGGCACCTGGGCCATGTGTTTATGGGCGAAGGCTTTACAGAAAAAAACACGCGCCATTGCGTGAACTCCCTCTCAATGAATTTTATACCGGAAGAAAAAACTACAGCTACCAAAGAAGTAGCTTACTTTGCCTCAGGCTGTTTTTGGGGAGTGGAATACCATTTTAGCAAAGCAAAAGGTGTATTGGCCACTACGGTAGGATATAGCGGTGGACGGCTAAAAAATCCAACCTATAAGGAAGTGTGCTCAGGGCTTACCGGGCATGCCGAAACCATTGAAGTGGAATACGACCCCAGCGTGGTGAGCTACGAAACCCTCACCAAACTGTTTTTTGAAACGCACGATCAGGGCCAGGTAAACGGCCAGGGTCCGGATACTGGAACACAATACCGCTCGGAGATTTTTTATGTAAACGAGGAGCAGAAACGCGTGGCAGAACAAATCATAGCCGACCTGGAAGCACGAAACTATGCCGTAGCTACTAACCTTACGCCTTTTGACAAATTTTATGTGGCCGAAAATTACCACCAGGATTATTACCAGAACAACGGTAAAAAACCGTATTGCCATGCCTACAAAAAAAAGTTTTAAGTCGGGCGGAATAAACGCCGTTTAGAACGGTTTCAAATGTTGAGCAGCGGCAAACAAAGTGCCCGATGTACTGTTACAACTACAATAGTCAATTTAAAAATATAGAAACATGGTGGAGTTAAAAGAAGGAGACAAAGCCCCTGAATTTTCAGGAATAAACCAGGATGAAAAAACCATTTCTCTGGCCGATTACAAAGGCAAAAAAGTGATTTTATATTTCTACCCCCGAGACAATACGCCGGGATGCACGGCCGAATCGTGCAACCTTAACGACAATTTGGACAGCCTTACAGAGAAGGGCTTTGTGGTAATAGGTGTTAGCCCCGACAGTGTGGCTTCTCACCAGAAATTCAGGGCAAAATACAACCTGAACTTTGAACTTATTGCCGATACCGAAAAGGAAATACTGAATGCCTACGGGGCATGGGGCGAGAAAAAAATGTACGGAAAAGTTTCGATGGGCGTATTGCGTTCCACATTTATTATAAATGAAGAGGGCGTACTGGAAAAAATTATTCGCAAGGTAAAAACCAAAGAAGCGACAGAACAAATTTATAGCGAACTTAGCTTATAATTAAACGATACAAAAGGGGAGAAACCGGCGTTAAAAAGC
>JAUIMD010000496.1 GCA_030433225.1 Bacteroidia bacterium | reverse complement strand
ACTTTAAATAATTGGGGGCATATTCCGTCAGTTTTAAACGTGCCTGAGCAACGGTATCATTCGTAAACCCTTCAAGCGCCGTTTTAAATTTAGCATCTACCACGGCTTGTTTGGAAGGGTCAATTTTACCAACACCCGCTAATTCTTCATCAGCATTATTTACCCATTGAATTTCTGCTACCGGCCATGCATTCCCTAAGGCCATAGGGTTTTTTACCGGCGCGGAATTTGGATTAATTATCACATAGCGGGTATTGAGCATGTTCAGGGCTGTCAAGCCTCCAAATATATCGGACGCATTGGTCGCTCCTTTAAAATTTTGGCTCATACGCTGCATTTCCGGTGAAATGTGCGCCTCAATTAACTCCTGGTAACGTTGCAGTTTGGCACCATGGTATCCACCAATTGATTTATGGTAATACGAGGTTGTGGCATCGTTAAACGGACTCACGGTTAAATTCAGAACCCGGTAACTGAGGTCTTTATCCTGCAATATGGCCTCATCGGCCCTGGTCTTTTCCACCACCTTAACTCCACGCGATTTGGTTACGAAACGATCGTTGTTCAAATAACGCTTATCCACCGGCCAAAGGTCTATTACAAAAAGCAGGGCAAATACACCAATTACAATGGGTTGCTTCACTTTTTGCTGGATAAAAGCCCAAATCAATCCTGCTCCAATCAATATTAACCCAAACGAACGGAAGGCATCCGTCTTTAATAAGTTTTGTCGATCAGTAATCAAACTTTCCATGAGCCAACCGGGTAAAGATGCTTCAATTCGGGTGGCAACGATCTCGTTTTCTGAAGTAAAACTACCGGCCAGGGTTGGTATTAAAGCAAAAATCAGGCTCAATCCACCCGTTAATCCAAACGACCAATACAAGGCTTTTTTAATGTGGGTTGTTTCCCATTTTTCCTGCAACACTTCCCTTAATGCTAAAATGGCTAAAACAGGCATGGTAAAATGGGTAATTACCAGCAACATCGACATGTCGCGAAACTTATTAAATAGGGGGAAATAATCAATAAAAAAGCCAGCAAACCAGGGCAGGTTTTTCCCCCAGGATAGTAGTATGGAGAATACCGTAAGTGACAGCAGCCACCACTTTTCTCGCCCTTTAACCAGGAACAATCCCAATACAAATAAGAAAATGATTACCGCCCCAAAATAAGAAGGGCCGGAAGTAATTTGTTGTGGGCCCCAATAGGCATATAAGGATTGTATGGCGCGCTGCGGTTCCTGAATGCCTCTTTTACGAAGTGTTTTGTACGATTCACTATCTTTGCCAATCGACTCGCTGGCACCGCCCCGAAAGTTGGGAATCATGATGGTAAAGGTTTCGCCTTTTCCATAGCTCCAGGCCCAAATGTAATTTTTGTCCAGCCCACCGGTACGGTTTGTTTCATGCCCGGTTGGAACGGTTAATTCCGTTTTTCCACGCGTGGTGTATTTGGCATAACGCGCGTCAGACACCATGCGCCCGTAATTGGTACCTACCGCAAGTAAAACAGCCACCAACAACATTCCAACCGTGATTAAAAAGCGGGGAAGTGTTTTTTCTTTAATGGCAAAAATGAGGTATACCAGTCCAAAAACAAGTACTCCCATCCCGGTGTAATAGGTCATTTGCGGGTGCCCGCTATTCAGCATTAATGAAAGGGCAATTCCCAGAATTGATGCTCCCAGTAACTTTTTTCCCTTAAATGCCCAGATTAAGCCTGCAAAAACCAGAGCAGAATAGCCCAGCGTTAGAATTTTAGTCATGTGGCCCGCACCGGTAAGCACAAAAAAGTTGGAGGTAAAACCGTACGCCAGCGCACCTGCAAAGCTAAGCCAGGGTTTTACTCCCAAAGCCAGCATAAGTACAAAAAAGGAGATAAACCATAAAAACAGGTAACTTGCCGGGCGCTGGCCCAGCAATAACATATTGCCAATAATGGAAACCTTATTTCCTGTATAACGGGTGGAAATGTGGTAGCCCGGCATACCGCTAAACATGCTATTGGTCCAGATGGCTTCCTTGCCTGTTTCGCGCCGGTAGTCATTCAGCTCTTTTGAAGATGCGATGGACACTTCTGTATCATGCGCTTTCAGTACTTTTCCTTCTAATTGTGGGGAAAAGTATGCATAAGCAATTCCAATAAAGAGCAAAATGGGCAGGGCATAATTCAGCCCTATGTGTTTCCAGTTGATTGTATTCATGGTTGTTTTGTATTCAAATCGTTTGTGCGAAAGCGCCCCAAACCTACGTATTTTTTTAAACAGAGCTGAATTTATCCACACAAATCCAACCCCAAATTTTCTATTCGTTCAATTTATTTATGATGGATGCCAGTTTTCGCGTTAGTGCCTTGCGCGAATAATCTTCCACAGCTTTGTTTTTTTCAATGAAAGTATTGGCTTTGAATTGCCCATACAAGTCCATTACGGCCTTTTCCATCTTGGCTTTATGGGTATAATGCACAATGCTTCCAGCCTGGGTTTCCTCTAAAATGCGGGCAACATCTCCCGTTTCGTCACCAATAGCCAAAATGGCTTTTCCGGCGGCGAGGTATTCAAAAAACTTACCCGGAATATGGCCCTTGGCATTTTTTGTGGCATTCAATAACAACAGCAGTACAGCGGAATTTCCATAAGCC
>JAUIMD010000495.1 GCA_030433225.1 Bacteroidia bacterium | reverse complement strand
ACTCTTCGTTGTATTTAAAATTATTCAGAGCTCGCTCTTGCTTCTTAATCGATTTCTCGCTTCCTTATTTTTTTTATTTCAGGCTACTTAAATATTTTAAAGATCGCTGCTAATGCTTATCCCTAAAAGACGCCTCTTTTAAGGCAGGTATCACTAAAAATGAAACCCGGTTTTTGTCGCTCTTCCACCGCCAATTTTTGGTGGCGAAAAAAGCGTTGCAAAAGTAGATGGTATTTTTTATTCCTGCAAGCATTTTTGAAAATATTTTTGAGAATTTTTTATCCCCTATTTTCAGTCCCGAAATCAACCCTTTGCCCTTTATTCTACAAAAGAGAAACAATCAATTTTCTACGACAAAATGCCCCCGTGGCATCCCTCTACTTCTTTCAGTACTTCACTCTCACAAGCCCCACCTCCGTGGCGCTTATCGTAAAAGCGGGTGCAAAAGTAATCACCTTTTCTTCCTTTCCAAACTTTATCGAAACATTTTTGAAGTATTTTTATCACACCATGCTACACGTTTCGCGTAAACACCTCACCATCAGCTCAGGATGCACCACTAAAAAAAATCGATTTTATTCCTTTTATTTTTGCGCCAAAGCTCACACCTCATCCTGCTTTTGTACAAACCATGCAGTATCCCTGTTTTGCTGCTCCATGAACGATTCCTTTTTACCGGTTAAAAGCTGAATGAGTTCGGGGGTGTAATGGCGAATGGTTAGCAATTTTAAATTCTCGTTGTATTTAACCGTAAAACTTTCGGAAAGTACCTTTATGGTTTGTGCAAAACTTCGCTCCTGGTAATCCACACAGGCCGTAAAACTCAAGGCTGCTTTTTCCATGATATTTACTTTTATGCGGAATTTTTGAAAGGTTTTAAAAATATATGTCAGGTTTTGCTCCTGCATAAAGGAGAAATCTTTGGGCATAAGAGTTATCAGAGCCTGGTTATCTTTTGTAATTAATATGGGCTTGGGCGTACTTTTATTTTGCAGTTTATGTATCAGGGTCCCTTTTTGTTCAGGCGAAAGGAATGAGCGCACCCACAGCGGAATTCGGGCATTTTCTAAGGGCTTAAGTGTTTTGGGGTGGATCACATTGGCACCAAAATAGCTCATTTCCACGGCTTCTTTATACGTCATTTCATCAATTAACTCTGCTTGCTGGTATTTGCGAGGGTCGGCATTCATTACCCCGGGCACATCTTTCCAAATCGTCATCTTTTCCGCCTCTAAAGCATTGGCAAATATGGCAGCGGTATAATCAGACCCCTCCCGCCCAAGTGTGATTACCTTTTCGTTATCGGCCGAGGCTACAAACCCCTGCGTTATATACAGACGGCACCCATGCGGATTAACGTTGTATTGAATTAACTCTTTTGTGGTTTGCCACTGCACTACCCCTTCCCGGTAATCTTCGGTGGTTTTTATCAGTTTACGGGCATCCAGCCACTGATGAAATGTATTTTGCTCATGAAAATATGCACTTAGTATTGCGGTAGAAAACAACTCCCCGTATGAAACAATACGATCGTAGTCGGCATCGGCAATGGCACCCGGCTCTTTTGCCAGCTCCGCTTCAAACAGTTGTACAAACCAGGTGAAAAGTTTAAGGTAGTTGCTGGAAGGAGGAATGCCAAGCCCATGAATAATTGTGTGATGGTTGGATACTACCTGCTCCAACAGAGCTGTTACCGCTTCTCCCTTACGGTATGCTTTCCAGATGTCTTCCAGCAGATTGGTCGTTTTTCCCATGGCACTTACCACAACCACCAAAGTACCGCTGTTTTGTTTCACAATTTGAAATACATTTTTAACCCCATCCGCATCCTTAACGGATGCTCCACCAAATTTGTAAATTTCCATGCTAACGTTAATTATCCGTGCAAAATACGAAAGAATACCCCCTCACGCAACAACTGCAGAGCCCCCAGGTAGTTTCACCATCCCTAAAAACAACAAAGCTGATGTTTAAACAGCTTTTATTCGATTGCATCTGTTAATTTTGCGCGGTACTTATGAACAGCATAAAAACATACGGCGCCGCTATTTTATCCATGGCAGCCTGGGCACTATCCTTTGTGTGGGTAAAAATTGCCTACGAAACGTTTACACCCATTTCGTTGATTTTTTTCCGTCTCATTGGGGCATCGGCACTCATGCTCACCCTGGGTGTTTTGTTCAAAACCATCCAGCCTATTAAAAGAGGCGATTTTAAACTATTTCTGGTTCTTTCGTTTTTTGAGCCCTTTTTATATTTTGTAGGAGAAAGTTATGGAATGCAGTACGTTTCGTCTACCCTGGGGGCCGTAATAGTTTCCACCATTCCACTTTTTGCCCCCATTGCCGCCTGGTTTTTTGCCCGCGAACGGGTAACCCTTACCAATGTACTGGGAATTTTAACCTCCCTGGGTGGAGTGTTTCTCATCACCTTCAATTTCAGTTCCGGATTTGGCGCATCAGGCTTAGGTATTGCCTTGATGTTTCTGGCCGTATTTGCGGCCATATTTTATACCGTATTTCTTCATAAACTTACCCACAGGTACACCGGTGCAACCATAGTTACCTACCAAAGCATTATTGGCATGGTGTATTTTTTACCTGTATTTTTATGGGTGGATGCCGGCGACTTTGCATTAAGCTCCCTGAGCACAAGAAG
>JAUIMD010000494.1 GCA_030433225.1 Bacteroidia bacterium | reverse complement strand
GCAACGGCTGAATGTGGTCAATACTAAGGTAAACCGCGATGCCTTGCTGGCTACGTTTAAAGAAACCTTTTTTGGGAATTCGAAATTTGGCTACAAATGCCGAATTGAAAACCCCGATGTGCTGGATTTTAGAACCCAGGGACTTGAAAATTTTCCGTCGTGGCAATTTACTGCCACCAGTTACGGGCCCCTGGTGTACACCAATAAAGCTTTAGGGTATAGGGTAAGCTATACTTTGGTGGATTTTTTTGCCGGATATTACCACATCACTTATTTCGGATACCCCCTGTACACCGATATGTTAGCGGAAATGCCCAACGAGCAGCGCATTCTTAAAAACCGCGAAAAGGCGTTTTTGGGTTCCAAAATGCACTTTTTCAGAAGCCTGCTTACCAAAACCCTGGAACAGGAAGGCTTTGAAGTATATAAGGTGGATTTGTTTGTGAAAGACAGTAGCGATGTTAAAAACTATGGGCTCATGGAAGACTCGGTGTTTATCGGTAGCCCGGGCGTGGTAATGCTGCAAAGCGACCGGCGGCTGGACATTGAGCAATACGTTTATGTGAATTTTGCAACCGGAATCCCCGAACTCATCATTAACGAACCCTTTGAAATACGTTATACCCGATCGAAAGAACCGGCAGCCTACCTGCGAAATCCTCAAAATTTCAACGGAATGTCCACCACATGGGGAGCACAAACCAGCATTGTGAAATTAAAAGAGGGCAAGCTGAACTTTTATCCCAACGGTTCTGTGGATAATGCCTCCACCCTGATGACCATTGGGTACTGGAGTTTTAAACGGATGGGCGAGCTTTTGCCCTACGATTTTAAAACGCACTTCCCGTAACATAGCAATTATAGGGAATACCGGTATCGATGCCCGGCTTTTCACCTGGGGCTTTCATATCCAGGGCATTAAATTTCAGTGACGTATTAAAGATGCAACATTGACGAGTTTAGTGCATGGAGTTGTAAATTTTTCGTGTAAATTTGACACTTTATATTTACCAATACTTACGTTCGAAAGTTTAAAACAATGAAAACACGTTTAGTTCTTCTTTTGTCTGTGGCGCTTACCACGGTATTTGCACAGGAAACCAAAACCTTTACCGTTAGCCAAAACCCTTTGTTTACCCACCGATTTACGGCCGATCCGGCAGCCCTTGTACACGATGATGTATTTTATTTATATGCCGGAGAGGATTCGGGAGACGGTAAATGGTACAACATGCCCAACTGGGTGGTGTTTTCTTCTACCGACATGAAAAACTGGACAGAACACCCAACCCCATTAAAGGTTACTGATTTTACATGGGCAAAAGACAACAGCGCCTGGGCGGCCCAGGTGATTGAACGAAACGGCAAATTTTACTGGTACATTACCACAGAGCATGCATCCATTCATGGAAAAGCCATTGGGGTAGCAGTTTCAGATTCGCCCACCGGCCCTTTTAAAGATGCCATTGGAAAAGCGCTGATAACAAATGACATGACCACCGAATACACCAAAATATCGTGGGATGATATTGACCCCACCGTTTGGATTGATGATGACGGACAAGCCTACCTGTTTTGGGGAAATACCCAATGTTACTATGTAAAACTAAAGGAAAACATGATAGAAATGGAGGGAGAAATAAAGCCTGTAAAGCTGAAAAACTTTACCGAAGCTCCCTGGATTCACAAGCGCGGCGATTGGTTCTACCTTTCCTATGCATCTGAATTTCCCGAAAAAATTCGCTATGCCATGAGTAAAAGCATCCACGGTCCCTGGGAAGACAAAGGCATTTTAAACGAAATAGCCGGTAACAGCAATACCAACCACCAAAGCATTGTGGAGTACAAAGGCGACTGGTATTTTGTATATCATAATGGTGGAGTAAATACAGATGGAGGGAGTTTCCATCGTTCCGTTTGCATCGACTATTTATTTTATAACCGCGATAAGTCCCTGAAGCGCATTCAAATGACCACCGAGGGAGTAGATAAAATCAAATAAAAACCGGGAATAGAAAAGCACTCTTACTTCCTATTTAAAGATACGTACGATGAGAAAAATTCTTACATCCCTCACTTTCCTTGCAATGGCTTTGAGCATATCTGCACAAACTGAGGATATTCCCGAATTCAGAAAATGGGCCTTAACGCCACCCATGGGTTGGAACAGCTGGGATTGCTTTGGCCCAAGTGTGGTGGAAGCCGAAGTAAAAGCCAATGCCGATTACATGTCCGAACACCTGAAGGAATACGGATGGGAATACATTGTGGTGGACATTCGCTGGTACATCGATAATCAAACCACAGGGCATTACAACCGCTACAACAACTCCGATTTTGTTTTGGATGAATACGGGCGCTACATCCCATCTCCAAAACGTTTTCCTTCCTCAGTAAATGGGGCCGGGTTTAAACCGCTGGCGGACTATGTGCACAGCAAAGGCCTTAAGTTTGGAATTCACATAATGCGGGGAATTCCTAAAGAAGCCGTATACAACAAAATGCCGGTGTTGGGCACCAACGTAACTGCCGACCAAATTTACAGCGATACGCTGGAATGCACCTGGTTAAAAGACAATTTTAAGGTACTGAACACCAAAAGAGGAGGGCAGGAATATTACAATTCCATTTTAAATTTATACGCCGAATGGGGGGTAGATTACATTAAA
>JAUIMD010000493.1 GCA_030433225.1 Bacteroidia bacterium | reverse complement strand
GCCGTTGTAGGCAGCGGAAATTTTAGGGTACAACAACCGGTAACGTGTTAAAATTTTGTTATTTAGGTTGATTATAAATACTTGAAAACAACTGCACTGTCATGGTGATGTATTAATTTAGAAATACATTTGAAATATTTATTAATTCTTTTTGCACCGAATTATTTTATCATAATCTAATGGAGAACTTGTATATTTTTATTGTAGCCGTGTTATTTCTGTTGGCCTTCTCTGACCTGATTGTTGGAGTAAGCAACGATGCTGTGAACTTTTTAAACTCAGCCATTGGCGCCAAAGCCGGATCGTTTAAACTCATCATGTTTATCGCTGCCCTGGGGGTTTTTGTAGGCGCCACCTTTTCGGGTGGAATGATGGAAGTGGCACGAAAAGGCATCATGAATCCCCAACAGTTTTATTTTTCAGAAATCATGGTGATTTACCTGGCAGTAATGCTTACCGACATTATTCTGCTGGATGGATTTAACACCCTGGGGATGCCCACATCCACCACTGTATCCATCGTATTTGAACTGCTGGGAGCAGCTGTAGCCATCAGTTTGCTTAAAATTTACAACGAACCCGATGCATTAAAACTGGCGGAATACATCAATACCTCCAAGGCATTGGCCATTATCAGCGGAATTTTGCTTTCTGTGGTTGTGGCATTTACCGTAGGGGCCATTGTGCAATACATCACCCGCCTCATATTTACGTTTAATTACGATAAAAAAATCAAACGTTATGGTGGCATTTATGGTGGAATTGCCATTTCTGCCATTACCTATTTCATGATTTTGAAAGGTGCCAAAGGCGCTACCTTTATGACATCAGAAACCACGGGATGGTTAAAAGAGCACACCCTGCTAATTATGCTGTATAGCTTATTAGGCTGGACCATACTTTTACAGCTGCTCAACTGGATTTTTAAGGTAAATATTTTAAAAGTAATTGTATTTGTCGGAACCTTTGGACTGGCCATGGCATTTGCCGGAAACGACCTGGTAAACTTTATAGGGGTACCACTGGCCGGATTTGAGGCCTTCCGAAACTTTAAAGAAGCAGTGCTGGCCGGCAACGTTACACCGGATACCTACCTGATGACCTCGCTGGCCGGAAAAGTGAAAACCGATACGTACATGCTGGTAATTGCAGGTATTGTTATGGTAGTAACCCTGTGGAGCAGCAAAAAAGCCAAAAGTGTGGTAAAAACCTCCCTTGACCTGAGCCGTCAGGGAACCGGTGAAGAGCGATTTGGCTCTTCCATGCTGGGCCGCACCATTGTGCGTTTTTCCAATAATGTAAGCTTGTCACTGGGAAAATTATCCAACGACAAAACCAAGCAGTGGTTCGAAAGCCGCTTTGATCAAACCCAATACAACGAAAAAATAGCCAAGGAGAAAAACCCGCCTTCGTTCGATTTAATTCGGGCATCGGTGAACCTGGTAGTAGCCAGTATATTAATTGCACTGGCTACCAGCCTGAAACTGCCTTTGTCAACCACCTACGTAACCTTTATGGTGGCCATGGGTACTTCCCTGTCTGATAAGGCATGGGGGCGCGAAAGTGCAGTGTTTAGGGTAACCGGCGTATTGAGTGTAATTGGCGGATGGTTTCTTACTGCGCTTATTGCCTTTTCGGTGGCCTTTTTAATGGCGCTCTTTATCAAATGGGCCGGATTGGTAGGTATTATACTGATTATTTGTTTTGCAGCAGTAACCCTTTACCGTACCCAAATTGCATACCGCAAAAGAGAAGAAAAGCGTGCCAAAGTTCTTGAAGAGGCTGCTAAAGCTGCATCGGAATCGAAAAACGAAATGGCCAGAAAAAATATTGCCGAAGTAAACGGTATTATTAAAAAGGCCAGTGCCGTGTATTCCAACTCTATTGAAGCCTTTATTGAGGAAAACCGACGCGATTTGCGCAAACATAAGGTAGAGCTGCACAAGCTGAAGAAAGATGCGTATGTAGTAAACCAGGAAGGACTGCAAAAGCTAAAACTATTTGGTACAGGCGATGCCGACGAAATTGGGCTGGCCTATATTCAGGTATTGAGTGCCATGAATGAAATAATTGGTACCGCCGAGCGCATTGTTAACCCCTTGTACGAGCACGTAGATAATTCACATAAGGTATTTTCGGGCATTCAAAAAGAAGAAGTGACCGAGCTTACCAAAATGATGGAAAACTATATTGGGCATTGCCGCAGGTTAATAAATACCGAGGATTACGATAAAATTCCTACCCTGTTGCCCGAAAAGGACAATATTTTACAACTCATTAAAAAGTTCAGTAAAAACCAGGCAAAGCGCCTGAAAGGGGGATCATCCAGTGTAAAAATCGGAATTTTGTACCTGGATTTACTCCACGAATCCAAAACCTTTGTACAGGATGCCCTGGAAATGATTGATGCACAGCGCGAGTTCCTGAATGAATTTAAAAAGTCGAACTAAGCCGACATAAAAATCCAATAAAAAACCTCTTTTCGACATGCCGAAAAGAGGTTTTTTTATCCCCTATGTTTTTTACCCCGCATTGGGTAGTTGGTATTAAACATCCAGGTTTACAACCGTAATGCCTGCACCGCCTAAATCCAGTTTTTCATCCGAAAAGCCGGCTACATAAGGCAAGGTTGAAAGGTATTGCCGAATGCTCATGCGCAATGCCCCGGTGC
>JAUIMD010000492.1 GCA_030433225.1 Bacteroidia bacterium | reverse complement strand
ACCGAATAAAGTATCCACCAATAAAATTTTACCCGGACGCAGGCGTCCTTTGTATTTCACATTTTCAGGGGCAAAATTCTGTACACCAACTTCCGATCCCATAACAATTAAATCGTCGTGCGTAATCACATAGCGCGATGGGCGAAGTCCGTTTCTATCCAACGTTCCTCCAATGTAACGTCCATCGGAATATACAATGGAAGCGGGACCATCCCAGGGCTCCATAAAGGTGGTGTGGTATTCGTAAAAGGCTTTAAGGCTATCCGGTATCGGGTTCTTTTCGTTGAACGATTCCGGAATAAGCATACACAATGCGTGTGGCAACGTTCTACCTGCCATAAATAAAAATTCCATGGCATTATCGAGCGATGCCGAATCACTCTTGTTAGGCTCAATAATCGGGAATACTTTTTGAAGATCATCTCCTAACAGGTCCGACTTCATAATGGCTTCCCGTGCCTGCATCCATAGGCGGTTTCCACGTACCGTGTTAATTTCCCCGTTGTGCGCTATAAACCGGAAAGGTTGCGCTAAATCCCAACGTGGGAATGTGTTGGTACTGAAACGCGAGTGCGAAAGTGCAATGGCACTTGTAAATTTTGTATCCAGCAGGTCGAGGTAATACGGACCTACCTGATCGGGCATCAACATCCCTTTAAACACCATAATTTTGGTGGATAAGCTGGGGATGTAGAAGAAGTCTTTTTGCTTTAAGTTGGATTCGCGAATTTCTCTTTCGATAATTTTACGCACCACAAAAAGCTTACGCTCTAAGGCGTCTTCTTCGTAGTTTCCGCTAACGAAAACCTGCATTACTGTAGGCTCTGAACGCAATGCGATTTCACCCACAACACTTGAGTCAACCGGTACTTCACGCCAGTGTAGCACCTTTAACCCTTCTGCTTCCGCAACATTTTGAAATTGAGTTTTACAAACCTCAGCTTCGTCTGATAGTTTGGGAAGAAAAACCAACCCGGTACCGTACCTGCCGGGTAAAGGAAGTTTAAGTCCTTTTGATACATAGTATTCGTGCGGAACCTGAACCAGAATACCGGCACCATCGCCGGTTTTGTTATCTGCACTTTCCGCGCCTCTGTGCGTCATATTTACTAAGACCTCTAGTCCCCTCTTGATAATATCATGGGATTTTTGTCCTTTGATATGTGCAACAAAGCCAATACCACAATTGTCATGCTCGTTTTCAGGGCGGTACAACCCTTGAGCTTTTGGTAATCCGTTCTGCATATTAGTTATATTTGGAACAATAATAATGAGTTTTATCACCCTTGCCTCAATCTAACAAGGATGTTCAAGCTTTTGTTAAGCAATTCTCCGTTTTTCACTTTTGGACAAAGTGAATCTTCTTTGATCAAATTGTCGCAAAAGTAGTTTTGTAAGGGGGAAAAACCAAACAAAATATTTAATAATTATGTTTTAAAGCATAAATTTATCAACAACGATCACAGCGTTAAATTAATTTAGAGTAATCGTAAATAAGCAGCTAAAGTTGTGGTATTTTCTGTTTTTTCTCCGTGCCGTAATTCACCTGGTATTTGCACCCCATTGCATCTGAAAAAAATTACGCGTAACCTGTTGGCATACCAAACGGGGGTATTTTTTAATGCAGCCCTTGGGGCACTTGTAAAGGTTTTATCGGGTGTGTGGAAGGTGGGTTTAGTCGGGGAGGATGTATCCTTTTTTAATGCCATATTTTATGAGTCCGGCAATGTTTTTTACCCCACATTTAAAAAACATGTTTTTGCGGTGTGTTTCAATGGTATTTCGGCTTTTATTCATTCTTTCGGCAATCTCTTTCGTCGTTAATCCCTCATAAATAAACTGGATAATTTGAATTTCGCGATCGGTAAGTATGGACCTGCTGGGATCCATTGAATTGGTGTCGCCGTTAGTTACCAAATCTACAATAACGGCTTTGGTATGTTCATCGTAATATTTTTCGTTGTTATTTATGGCATTCAGGGCCTTTTTCATTTCCAGTTCGCCCAATGACTTTGACAGGATGGCGGATACATCGAGACTCAGCAGTTTTTTTATTCTCCAAATATCATTGTGCATCGATAGTACCATCACCTTAATGTAGGGATACCGCTTTTTTATGCGTGTAATTAATTCAAAACCATCCATTTCGGGCATTTGTAAATCAGAAACAACGATGTCAATCTTCTTTTCGGATAAAATTTTCAAGGCCTGTTTTCCATTGGATGCAATGTCAGAAACGGTGATTTCATCCAGGTTTTTAAACATGTTTTTAAGCCCATTTAATATTATCGGGTGGTCATCAACAATTAATACTTTCGTTTTTCGTGTCATTTAGTTCGAAGTTATGGGGATGTTGAAATAGAGAAAGGTGCCACTCTCCGGGGAGGAATCCAAATCGAATGTTCCGTTCATTACATCAATTCGCGATCGAATGTTCCGTATGCCCAGCCCCTTTTTAAAGTCACTGATGTTGAATCCTTTTCCATCATCCTCTATCGTAATGTTTAATCGGTCACCGTCTTCCACTATTTGTATTTCTGCATTTTTAGCCTCTGCATGTTTAATTATATTGGCCACAGACTCCTGAATAATGCGGTACAGTTCCGTTTTTATTTTTGTTTGGATTTGGTCCCACTTAATATCCTGATACACCGAGAGTTTTATTTGCAATCCGTTTTTTCCGGGAA
>JAUIMD010000491.1 GCA_030433225.1 Bacteroidia bacterium | reverse complement strand
TGGCTTTAGAAATGGCCTCGTACACCCCGGTATGCCCTACCATATCCCCATTGGCAAAGTTCAGACAAATAAAATCAGGTGCTTTGGTTTTCATATCCTCAATCACCGAATTCTTAATGTCGTATGCGCTCATTTCGGGCATTAAATCGTAGGTGGCCACTTTTGGTGAAGGACACAGAATGCGGTGTTCCCCATCGAACTCAGCTTCACGACCTCCTGAAAAGAAGAAGGTTACGTGGGCATATTTTTCAGTTTCGGCAATGCGCAATTGCGTTTTACCCGCCTTGGCAACGATTTCGCCCAGTGTTTCGGTTACATTGTCTTTATCGAAGAAAACGTGCATTCCCTTGAAGGTTGGATCGTAAGGAGTCATGGTGCAGTAATACAAATCAATGGTTTTCATGCCTTGCTCCGGGAAATCCTGCTGCGTCAGTGCTTTTGTAATTTCTTTCGGACGGTCGTTACGGAAGTTAAAGAAAATAACTACATCGCCCTCTTCAATGCGTCCAACTGGTTGGTTATCGTCATTTACATGGATAATCGGGTCGATAAATTCGTCGGTCACATCGTTATCGTACGAAGCCTGCACCGAAGCCAACACATCGCTTGATTTTATGCCTTCGCCTTTCACCATGGCATCGTATGCTTTTTCAATACGTTCCCAACGGTTGTCGCGATCCATGGCATAGTAGCGCCCGGTTACCGATGCAATGGTTCCGGTGGTGGCATCCAACTGCGCCTGCAATTGTTTCAGAAAACCAAGACCACTTTTAGGGTCGGTATCCCGTCCATCCATAAAGCAGTGCACAAACGAATTTTGGATGCTGTAATCTTTAGCAATTTCGGTCAATTTAAACAGGTGATCCATGGAGCTGTGCACGCCGCCATCAGAAACCAGTCCCAAAAAATGAACGCTCTTGCCGTTTTCTTTGGCATAGGTAAATGCCTTTACTACTTCCGGATTTTCTTTAATGGTATTTTCGCGACAAGCTTTATTGATTTTCACCAAATCCTGGTATACCACACGGCCTGCACCAATGTTCAGGTGACCTACCTCGCTGTTTCCCATTTGTCCATCGGGCAACCCAACGTGTTCACCTGATGCAAGCAGGTACGATGTTGGATATTTCTCCACCAGTTTATCCCAGTTTGGCGTTGACGTTTGGGCAATTACGTCGGCTTTGCCGCCATCGCCATTTCCCCATCCGTCCAAAATCATTAAAATTGCTTTTTTGCTCATGATCTATTATTTATTTTTTAATACTATTCTGTTTCATGTGGTTTACCGGGAAAGCGCAGACACGTTTTCCCACCTGTACCAGGCCGTTTTAAATGACGCGGCAAAAATAGTGTTTTTCCCTTATGTAGTTGTATTAAATGATTTTAAATAAGGTGGAAAATGGCAAATGCGCCCTTTTAGGAAGGCGTTTTGCTTGCGTATTCAAAGGCTGAAAGGAACGTGGTTTCACTTATTTTAAGGGCAGGTAAATGATCTTTTTTGTTTCAAAAAACTCTTCTTCAAAATAGTCAGACAGTTTAAAAATGGCCACCGATTCGCTGAACCTGGCAATTTCGCGCTTAAAATCTCCTCCTTTTAAATACAACAGCCCATTGGGCAATCCGTTAAACTGTTTATTGCTGATGCTTTTATCCACCATGCTCACAAACTTTGGAAAAGAGGTTACGGCACGGCTCACCACAAAATCGTATTTCGATTTTACATCCTGTACCCGCTTATGCTCAGCATGCACGTTTTGCAGCCCCAGGCCACGCACTACGTTTTGCACTACCAAAATTTTTTTTCGGATGGAATCCACCAGGTGAAATTCCGTTTCGGGAAACAAAATGGCCAGAGGAATGCCCGGAAAACCGCCACCGGTACCAACATCCAGTACTTTAGTGCCGGGACGGAACCGTATCAGTTTAGCGATGCTGATGGAATGAAGGATGTGCCGTTCTTCCAGGTTTTTCAGATCGCGCCGACTAATGACATTGATCTTTGAGTTCCACTCGTGATACAGGGGAACCATTTTTTCGAACAGGGCGTACTGTTCGTCGGTAAGATCGGGATAGTATTTTTTAACCAGGCTCATAGGCTGCAGTTCAGTTTTTCTTTGGCTCTATTAATGGGCCGTTTCCTTAAGTTTGAGTTTATCGCCGGTATCTTTCACTACATTTTGGTAGTACGATTTGGAGTAGCCGGGCTGGTCAGGGAACGCAGGCAAGCCGTAGGCATTTCGCTCAAACACCCCGTTTTCTTCCTTTTTTATGTTTCCATCAATGTACTTCACCATTAAAAATTCACCCAATCTGCGCCAGGTACTTAAGGTGAGCTGCGATTGGTTGTTGGAGAAATTGGTGAGAATTTCGGCCGCATGTGCCGGACTTTTGCTGTACTCCTGAAGGGCTTTCGTGTCAATTATTGGCAGGTACATGCTGAAGTTATCCTCAAGGTTTTTTTGTGTTTTTTTGATGTCCTCAATATAGTAATTGTATCGGGCATATGCCATATTGGCGACCCAATTAAATACCCAAAATGCCGAACTCCACGAAAAGTTGAGCAAATCACCGTTGCCAACCGCAAAGCAATCCGGTATTTTAGTGATGCCGCAATACACCGGCACATATACGCAGAGGTGTGGAGTCGGATGCGCGCACTGCTGAGCAGGTCGCGCGGGACGCCGGTCGCA
>JAUIMD010000490.1 GCA_030433225.1 Bacteroidia bacterium | reverse complement strand
CATGCTACCATCAATAATTTTATGGTGGATGCCGGGGTTGTAAATGGCCATAATGTTTAAAGCCTGCACTACATCCGGGCAGTTTGTACAACTTAATGAGATGTAACTTTTCAGTTCCACCGGTCCGTTTAATGCTTTTATTCTGTTTATGGTTGTTTCGTCGGGCAGGTTTTTACCAATGCCGTCCAGGTTCAGTATGGCCATCAACAGGGTGGTAAATTCGTGTCCGTTGGGGATGGCTTTAAACACGATGTTAGCGCCGGAACCATCCGCTTTTTGAAGGGTAAAAGCCAGGTCATCTCCATTCTGTACTTCGAGGGTTAGCTTGTTCGAACATGAGGCGACATCCTGCAACAATTCCACCAACGCACTTTTTTGCGGATGCGAAGGGGCACTTTCAATTTTGAACGTAAATTCACTTTTCAGGTTGCTAAAAACCTGGGTTACCTGTGCTTTTAAATTTTGGTCTAACATGTGTTGTACGTTTTAGTAAAAGACGGCCGAAGCCGTCTTTTAGGGTTGTGTTTTAAAGATGGTGATTGTTAGATTTTACCCACTAAATCAATGCTGGGTTTTAAGGTTTCAGCGCCCTCTTTCCATTTGGCGGGGCATACTTCGGCCGGATGCTCAGCCACAAACTGAAGCGCTTTTAACTTGCGTAACAATTCCTCGGCATTACGACCTACATTCCCGGCAATTACCTCGTACGAAACAATTTCGCCCTGGGGGTTTACGATAAAGGTTCCACGCTCTGCCAAACCGGCTTCTTCAATCATCACCTGAAATCCGCGTGACAAAACTCCCGTTGGATCGGCCAACATAGGGTACTTGATTTTTTTAATGGTTTCGGAGGTATCGTGCCATGCTTTGTGTACAAAATGCGTGTCGGTGGATACGGAATAAATTTCGCTTCCTGTTGCCTTAAATTCGTCGTACAGGTTTGCTAAATCTTCCAGCTCGGTTGGACAAACAAAGGTAAAATCGGCAGGATAAAAGAAAAATACGGACCACTTACCGAGGATATCCTCTTTTGTTACGGTTTTAAAATCCCCGTTTTCAAATGCCTGAACGTTAAAGTCTACTACTTGATTTCCAATTTGTGACATAGTTGTAATATTTAATTTGGTTTTAAATTTTAATTGCTGACACAAAAATACCGGCACTTCGAATATTTATCAAATAGATATTACCTATCTTTATATTTATTAAATAAATGAAACATGACTTTACAACAATTAGAATACATTGTAGCTTTAAACAAGTTTAGGCACTTTGTAAATGCCTCGGAGCACTGCGGGGTTTCGCAGCCCACGCTAAGTTTAATGATTCGAAAGTTGGAGCAGGAACTGGATGTTACCTTGTTTGACCGTGCCAAGCATCCGGTAGAACCAACCAAAATGGGGAAACGCATTATTGAACAGGCCGAGGTTACCTTGCGCAGCATGAAAAAAATAACGGAGTTGGTAACCAGCGAAACCGGAAAACTCTCCGGCCCTTTGCACATTGGAGTAATTCCAACCCTTTCGCCCTACCTGGTGCCGGATTTTATTCAGCTGTTTAAAGAAGGTTATCCGCAGGTGGAATTAACGATTTCTGAGATGCATACTGCCACCCTTGTAAAAGCACTGGAATACGAGGAAATCGACATGTTTATTGCGGCCACCCCATTAGAAGAGGAAAATTTTTATGAGATACCATTATATTACGAAAAGTTTGTTGCGTACTTCTCGGCCAATACGCCGGTAACCATCCCAAAACTTTCGGCCACAAACATGCCCAACGAAAACTTATGGGTGTTGGAAGAAGGCCATTGCCTGCGGGACCAAACGTTTAATTTTTGCAAAGAAGCCATTACCTACAACCAGGTATTTGAGGCTGGAAGTATCGAAACCCTCATTCGCATCGTGGATAAAAACGGGGGATATTCTGTAATTCCTGAATTACACCTCCCCTTTTTGAGTGAACAGCAAAGGCAAAACATCCAGGAAATTGACTCTCCACCGGCTACCCGCGAAATTTCGGTAGTCATAAAAAAGGACTTTATAAAAGAGCAGCTCATTAATGCTGTAGCCGATACCGTAAAAAAAATAATACCCGATAGTATGTTGGATACCCGCCTTAAAAAGTTTGCGATAAAACTCTAGAAAATTAATTTCCCATATAGAAGGTATGCCCCTTTAACAATTTATTAAAACGTGGTATTCCCAAAAGCTTTTATTGTAAACTATTTCGACTAATGGACTATAAATTATATTTTTATAGGAAATATTATCCGTTATACACTTATTTATTAAACACGAACAAAATGAAAAGAAAATTTACATTGGGAATTTTAGCTCTAACCCTTCTAATCGTTGCCTGTAATAAAAACGATGAACCAATTAACGTAAACGTACCTGAAGATACTCCAGAGGATACTTTATTTGAGCAATTGAATTTAAGTGGATTTGTACAGAAGGGTCCCTTTATTAATGGTACTGAAATTACCATGTTTGAGCTTACCGAAGATATGATTCAAACAGGAAGAACATTTAGT
This sequence comes from Bacteroidia bacterium, assembly GCA_030433225.1. GTDB lineage: Bacteria > Bacteroidota > Bacteroidia > Bacteroidales > UBA5342 > JAUIMD01. The sequence continues at coordinate 157 of JAUIMD010000490.1, read as the reverse complement.
ACCCAAATTAATGATAATACAGGAGGTTACACTTTTTCCCCATTGTATTTATATTCACCTTTGGTGGAGCTAAAAGCGAGTGGTTTTTATTTTAACGAGGTAACGGGTGAAAAATCACTATCGCCTATAACGCTTTATGCAATCACCGATTTAACGG
>JAUIMD010000489.1 GCA_030433225.1 Bacteroidia bacterium | reverse complement strand
ACTCCACGGGTTTCATCGCGGTGATCCAGAAAAAAATATTGATCGGCCCAGGTTTTAAAACGAGGGTAAAAATCCACATTGTACCGGTCGCAAATGCCTTTTAACTGTTGGTGAAACCAGGCTGCCTGTTGGGGTTGGATGTAATGCGGCGTAAGGTCAATGCCTCCTCCAAACCAGGAAATACCGTTTTCCAGGCTGAAGTATCGCACATTCATATGGATAATGGGCACGTGAACATTGTGCGGATGGATAATGGAGGATACGCCTGTGGCTGCATAGGAGGTACCCTTTTCGCCCAGGAGTTTCTCCATTTGAGCATTGTAAGGCCCCTGCACCAGCGAAAAGTTGACGGCCGCCTTTTCAATGTGTTTTCCGTTTTCCAGCACGCGGGTTAATCCTCCGCCAATGTTTTTTTGCCAGTTCACCTTTGAAAATGCAGCACCGGAGTCGGCCGTTTCCAGGGTATGGCAAATAGTGGCCTGTGTCTGACCAAATGTATGAGCAACCTTATCAATAAAATTCATGAATCTAATTCTGTACGAACGGGTAAAAGTAAAACATCTTTTGCTGAATCCTTGCGGCAGTACTAAATTGCAAAACAATGAAAAATATTCTGGTTGCTGTGGATTTTAAAGATTCCTCCCAAAAACTGATAAGCATTGCTGAAGAGCTGGCACTCAAGTTTTCTGCCAAGTTATGGTTGTTGCACATTGCAGCGCCCGAACCCGAGTATATTGGGTACCAGGTAGGCCCTCAATATGTGCGCAACAACAGGGCTGCAGAGCTGCGGTCTGAGCACCGGATTTTAGTGAAGCATGTACAGGCTCTGAAGGAAAAACACATTGCTGCTCAAAGTTTGCTGATTGAAGGGGGAACCGTGAAGAAGATCAAGGAAGAATCGGACAGGCTGGGCATTGACCTGGTTGTTGTGGGTCACCACAAACATGGCATGTTTTACAAAGCTTTTGTAGGCTGCACCGATTCGGAGGTGGTGAACTGCTCAGATGTACCTGTACTTATTGTCCCATTAATCGATTAAAAAAGAGGGCCTCAGGTCACACGCCCGGGGCTTTTTTGTTGGATTCTGTACGCCATGGAAAATACACTTTATCCACCATTTCGTGGTACTCATCGTAGGCGTTGCTTTGTGCGGTAACTCCACCGCCGCTCCTGAAAAGCAAGGTTCCGTTTTTTTGCTCCACAAAGCGTATCATTACGGCACTGTCAAACGTATTGCCATTAAAAATGCCCATTATCCCGGTGTAATAACCCCGCGTGTCTACTTCTGCCTGTCGAATAATTTCCAGTGTTTTAGGCTTGGGGGCACCACTTACCGACCCTGCAGGAAGCAGGCGGGTAAGAATGTCGCCAATGCGGTGTTGCCAGCCTGCACCTACATACCCCTTAATGTGGCTGCTCACCTGTAACAAATCTTTTTGGTTGGTATGAATCTTTTCGATGTAACGGTAGTTTACAACCTTTACCTGTGTAGCCACCTGGCTCAGGTCGTTGCGAATTAAATCGGTAATGGTGGCATGTTCGGCCTGTTCCTTTTTGCTTTCGAGCACCCGCATTTCTGCGTTTTTTAAACTGGCATCGATGGTGCCCTTCATGGGGAACGAGTGAATATAATCGTCCGTAATCTGCACAAATTTTTCAGGCGAAAAAACGGTAAATGCATTTTCCACCCACAGTTTATACGGTTGCCTGGCTTTGTAAAACATTTCTTTTAAGCCAATATTGGTTTGTATGGGGGTTGGAAAAGTGAGGTTTACCAAAAATGAGTTGCCGTAATGTAAGTGGTGCATTACCCTTGTAAAGCGTTCATTGAAGGCCTCGAATGCCATTGGCTGCTTTGTAAAATGGGTAGTATCGTGTTGCGGTAATTGGAGTGCCGGGGCGTTTGAAAAACCTGCAAAATCGAATAACAGCCGGGTGTTGTTTATGTGGTGTAAAGGCAGTACAACCGGTTTTTGCAGCTCAAAATCCACATAACACAAAAAAGGCGTGCGTTGCCTGCCATAGGCGTTTAGGCGTTGCCGCCAGGTGTTTAAAATGCCGGTCATGCTGCAAAAGTATAGCGACTTTGTGAATTTGCAAGAACTCTGTTAAAAAGGTTACCTTTGCGCTCAACTAAAAACTATTGCATGTACCTTTTAAATACCACGTTTGTAATACAACCTGCTGTTTTTGCCAATTGGAAAAAATTTATCAAATCCGTTTATATACCGCTTTCGTTGGATGAGCTGAAGTTCGACGATGTTACGATTATGAAAATTCATGCGGAACAGGAGGGGGGAGACCTTACCTACAGCGTGCAGTTCAAAACTCCGCATGTGGAGTACATTCAGTTTTATCAAAAAGAAATTCAACCGCGTATATTAAGAGAGCTGTCCAAGGTGTTTGGCGAAACAGTTTTGCCTTTTTCAACGGTATTGCAAGAAGTAACCCTGGATGCATAAAGAACGCATTATACTTGGCATTGACCCGGGTACCATTGTAATGGGGTACGGGGTAATTCGGGTGGTGAATAACAAACCCGAATGTGTTACGCTGGGTGTAATTGATATGAAAAAATTTACGGATCCGTATTTAAAGCTGAAAAAAATATTTGAACGTACCCTGGGCTTAATTGATCAGTACCACCCGGATGAACTGGCCATAGAATCACCATTTTTTGGAAAGAATGTGCAAAGCA
>JAUIMD010000488.1 GCA_030433225.1 Bacteroidia bacterium | reverse complement strand
ACAAACAAACAAGAATTACCAAATCATTCTTTGAAAGTTGAAATAGTTTTGAATGGAAAATCGAGTAACAAAAAAAGAAACTTTGTATCCATAATATGTTTTCACCTTTGGCCGGTGAGGCCAAAACTTTTTAAAGGAAAAAAGTATTCAAAATCCTTTTCCAGATGATCCCTCCGCCGGGCATCTGGATGGCCCCCGCGCTTACCATCTGTGGACATGCAAAGCCGTGAGGGCAGACTAGTAAAAGTAAAAAATGCTATTAAATACAGAAATTAAATATTAAGCCGTAAAACATTCCATAACCGATAGGTGCGGTGGCCCGAGCAAACGTGTGGCGGAAGGATCGTTTGCTTTTGATTCTTTTATTCATGTGTGCTTAATTGTTATGGCATTCATGATTTCCATTACATTCCAATTGATTTCTTTTGATCTAAGCACAAGAAAATACATTTGCCCCGCCTGCACAAGGCGAAACAACCCATAAATAAAGCCGGTTTACAGACTTAATATAAACCCCACTATTCGCGCTTATCTAACCATAAAGTGATACGGATTTTCATGGTAATCTGTCTTACATCGTTTACATATAGCTAATATTGATTCATTGGTGTTTATTAGTAAAAACGAAACCAAAATGTTTTCCCAATGTAATAAATGGTATTAAATAGTCGGAATTTGGGAGGTGTAATAAATACTTTGTTTATAACTATTCTAAATTTTAACACCTGTGCAATGTAAAATTAAAATAAAATGCATAGTTTTGCTATCCAATAATGACTACCAAATATGGGAGTCAGGTAGCGAAGCTGTGCCCGGCAGTTTGCTGACATTGCAAATCTGATCCACCGATAGAATTTCCGTAAAAGGAAGCGATAACCTCTTTTTTTTAGCAACTGAATTTCCTGAAGCATGTCCTACTTTTCCAGAACATGATACGGTACATCGTTCAGTTGAATTAAATGAAGGCAATTCAGCAATCCATTATACGAGAGCAGTATGTTAGAATCCATCATCACTTCAAAAACAAGAATTAAGCTGCTGCTTAAATTCTTTTTGAACAGCAATACACGTTCGTACCTGCGAAATCTTGAGGCGGAATTTGGTGAAAATTCAAATGCCATTCGCGCTGAGCTTACCCGACTGGAAAAGGCCGGTTTGCTGGCCAGCGATGTGCAGGGAAATAAAAAGTATTACCAGGCCAATGCAAAACACCCGATGTTTAACGACATCCATAACATTGTATTTAAACACACCAAGGTGGATGAAATTTTGGATAAAGTCATTCACAAGGTTGGGGATTTGCAACGGGCCTATTTAACAGGCGACCTTGCCAAAGGCAAAAACAGCAAGGTAATTGATCTTTTATTTGTTGGAGAAAATGTGGATAGAACATATCTTGCGCATTTGTGTTCTAAAGTGGAGAAACTGATCGATCGACGCATTCGCTACGTAGTAGTAAACGATCAGGAAGAAGAAGATTATGTGAAGACGTTTCCTTCCGCACTGCTTCTTTGGCAAACTGCCTGAAAACGTATGAGTATCAAAGAATAAACAATAGCTTAAACAATCGTCTTATGAAAGTTACCTCTATTTGTTGTATTGGCGCCGGCTATGTGGGCGGCCCAACCATGGCTGTTATCGCACAAAAATGCCCTGAAATTAAAGTTACTGTAGTGGATATCAATCCGGCACGTATTGCCGCATGGAATGATGAAGACCTGAGTAAATTGCCGGTATATGAGCCGGGGCTGGATCAGGTGGTAAAAGAAGCACGAGGCAGAAACCTCTTTTTCTCCACGGATGTAACCGCCGCTATCCACGAGTCGCAAATGATTTTTATTTCGGTAAATACACCGACCAAAACCTACGGAACAGGTGCCGGACAGGCGGCGGATTTAAAATACGTGGAACTGTGTGCCCGCCAAATAGCAGCGGAGGCCAATGAGAATAAAATTGTGGTAGAAAAATCCACCCTTCCCGTGCGTACGGCCGAATCCATTAAAACCATTTTGGATGCCAACTCGGGTAAATATGAATTCCAGATATTGTCGAATCCTGAGTTTTTAGCGGAAGGTACTGCAGTACAGGATTTACATGCTCCGGACCGTATTCTTATAGGTGGAGGACAGGATGAAAAAGGCCTGGAGGCCATTGAGGCGCTGACCGCCATTTATGCGCACTGGGTGCCGCGCGAACGTATTCTGCAAACCAATGTTTGGTCATCCGAACTTTCCAAACTTACAGCCAATGCCTTTTTGGCACAACGTATTTCCAGCATTAACTCCATATCCGCATTGTGTGAGCGTACGGGGGCAGATGTATCAGAAATTGGACGTGCCATTGGAACCGATAGCAGAATAGGTCCTAAGTTCCTGAAAGCCTCTGTAGGTTTTGGGGGAAGCTGTTTTCAGAAAGATATTTTAAACTTAGTGTACCTGTGCAAACATTTTGGCCTACCAGAAGTAGCCGAGTATTGGGAGCAGGTGGTAAAAATTAACGACTACCAGAAAAAGCGCTTTGCACAAAATATCCTGCAATCGTTGTTTAATACCGTAAATGGAAAAAAAATTACCTTGCTGGGTTGGGCCTTTAAAAAAGATACCAACGATACGCGGGAATCTGCGGCCATTTATGTAGCGTGGGAACTGATGCAGGATGGAGCAGAAATCCATGTATATGACCCCAAGGTAACCAAGGAGCAAA
>JAUIMD010000487.1 GCA_030433225.1 Bacteroidia bacterium | reverse complement strand
CCGTCAAAATCAGGAATCAGCACCTCCTGGGTGGTACCCGGGTTTAGTTCTTTTACCCTGCGAATGGTCATGGCCCACACCAATGCACCACCGTCGCGCAAATCGTCACGTGCCACCGATGTTATTACGGCATGCTTCAGTTTCAGCGTTTTTACGCTCTCTGCAATGCGCATGGGTTCTTCATAATCCACCGCATCGGGCTTTTGCACATCCACATAACAAAAACGGCAATTTCGGGTACACTTATCCCCCAAAATCATAAAGGTGGCCGTACCGGCATTCCAGCATTCCCCCTTATTGGGGCAATTACCGCTAGTACATATGGTGTTTAATTCGTTTTCGTGAATCAGTCGTTTTACCTGCGAGTAGTTCTCACCTTTTGGCATGGGAACTTTCATCCAACGAGGCAAACGGGCAGTTTTTACATCTACGCTCATAATCTTTTGTTAATGTTGGAAAGCATCAACTGCTACCAACGTGTGTACGCACCTTTTAGCAAGGTATGGAAACTATGTATTCCTGAACAAACAGGGGTGCCATATGTTTACCTTGCTCAGGCGTTAAAGTGTTAAAACGGGCGCAAAAATACCTATTTATGGCGGAAGCAAGAACAAACGGAAACAATATTTCACATTCCATACTTTCGGTGCGAACCATTAATGACAAAGTTTTTGCTTTGCGCTTTGAGAAAGGGTCGCATTCGTTCATTCCGGGGCAGTACCTGCAAATTGGAGTACCGGGTGATGCTAAAAAAAGGGCTTTTAGTATCTACAGCGCCGTAACCGATACATTTTTTGAACTGGTTATTAAAATGGTGGAAGGAGGCGAAGTTTCGGGGCCGCTGCACGAACTGAAACCGGGCGATGCCATTGAAATGGAGGCTCCGGCCGGCCGCTTTACCTTAGATGACCAACTGAAGCACAAGCACATCATTTTTATTGCATCCGGTACTGGAATATCGCCTTTTCACAGCATTATAAAGAGCAATCCAAAACTAAACTATACTCTCATTCATGGAGTGCGTACCAAAGCCGACTTAATTGAACCGGAAGCGTACGCCCCTGAAAAACTTATTACCTGTACCTCGCGCGACACTACCGGACAGTTTCATGGCCGAATAACACGCTACCTGACTACCCACCCCATCGACAAAAATGCCGAATATTTTTTATGCGGAAACGGTACCATGATTGAAGAGGTGAAAGAAATTCTCGCACAAAATCAAATTGCTGCTCAGCAAATACATACCGAGGTATTTTATTAACAAGCCTCCTGGGTACCATCAGTGTGCACGTACCACACACATCTCTTTCCCCAAAACCAAGGGCAATCAGTTTCCATTTTGTATTTTTACCGGGTCGTTTCACCAAACGACAATGGCAGTTACCTGAAAAACAACACAATGAGGACATTTTTCATGCTTTTTCTTTGCCTTCCATTTATGGGGTTGGAAGCGCAAATGCTGTTTGAACCTACTGAACTACAAGCGGCTTTGCAACAGGAAACCCGCACCCGCACTGGTGTACCCGGTAAAAAATACTGGCAAAACTCGGCAGCATATTACATTAAAGCCAGTTACCATGCAGATTCAGCACTCATTACCGGTCACCTATCGGTAATGTACAAAAACCAAAGTCCGGATACGCTGAAAAAGGTATACCTCAAACTCATGCAAAACGTGTATGCCAAAGGCAGTCCGCGTGCCTGGGAAACCAACCCGGCTTACCTGCATCAGGGGGTGCGCATTGGCAATGTATACATCGACTCGTGCCGCATTGAACCGGCAAACCGGGATATTTCTTCCACCTTGTTGCATTTGGAGCCGGAACAAGGCATTGCCCCCGGTGCAGTTGCAGCAATTTATATGGATTTTACCACCCCCATGCAAAAGCAAATAAAGTACCGCAGCGGGGCGCTGGATAGTGCCACTCTGTTTGCCGGCTATTGGTTTCCGCAACTGTGTGTGTACGATGATATTTTTGGATGGGACCGCGTGCAATACCTGCTGAATACCGAAAACTACAACGATTTTTCCAACTACCTGGTAGAACTTACCCTGCCCGGCAATTACGTGGTGTGGGCAACCGGGCAACAGCTCAACCCCGAAGAAACGTTTCAAAACCCAATTCTTCGAAGAATCACAAAATCCAAAAAAAGCCGTACTCCGGTTCAAATTATTGCACTGGAAGATTACGCAAATAACAAGGTTTTACGCGAAGGTGACTCATTGGTATGGAAATTTGAGGCCCAAAACATGCCTGATTTTGCATGGGGAGCCAGTACCCATTTTATGTGGGAAGGCGCAGCAGCCCTGAATCCCGACGATAAAAACACCTGCTGGGTGCAAAGTGCTTACCCCGAAGTAAAAGGCAAAAACGACGATGCCCGCATTGTGGAGTATGCCCAAAAAGCGGTGGAACTGTTTTCAAATACTTTTCCCGGTGTTGCATACCCCTACGCTGCCCACATAACCTTTATGGGTGGAAAAAGTGGTGGAATGGAATTCCCCATGATTGCCAACAATACCAGCTACGACAGTACCTACACCAGCGTGGTAGTGGCCCACGAAATTGCCCACAACTACTTTCCGTTTTACATGGGTATTAATGAGCGAAAATTTGGCTGGTTCGACGAAATGTTTACCACCCAAATGGAAAACCTGTACCTCGAACAGCACTTTCCTGCGGTTTACAAACGCAGCCTGAAA
>JAUIMD010000486.1 GCA_030433225.1 Bacteroidia bacterium | reverse complement strand
GGTTTTCAAGGGTAATTGCCTCTTTTCCAATTTTAAAAAACAGTTCGTCGCGTTTTTGAAGGTCAAAATGCGCGAGCATCTTCTTCAGTATACGGGTGTTAAGTGTTAATTTTAGTTTGCTCAACTCGTCCTGGATGGACTTTTCCCCAATGCGTACAAACTTTTTTCGGTCGGCCTTAAACAGGTCCTTTATTTTTGATTTTGCCTTGCCCGAGGTCACATATTCAATCCAGTCTTCCGAGGGTTTTGCCTTAGGGCTGGTAAGTATTTCCACCTGATCGCCACTTTTTAATTTGTAGCTGAGGGGTACGGTTTTGTGGTTTACCTTGGCTCCAATACAATGGTAGCCAACTTCGGAGTGGATCTCGAAGGCAAAATCCAGCGCGGTGCTTTCCTGGGCCATAATCTTCATATCTCCCTTTGGGGTAAACACCATAATTTCGTTGGAAAACAGGTTGGCCTTAAAGTCATCCAGAAATTCAACAGCGTCGGTGTCGGGCGATTCCAGCACTTCACGTACATTTTTCAGCCAGCGTTCCAGTGCCGTTTCGTTGAGTTCATGTCCGCCTTTGTATTTCCAGTGTGCGGCATAGCCTTTTTCGGCTACTTCGTTCATTCGGGCACTTCTGATCTGAATTTCCACCCATTTCCCTTTTTGCCCCATCACGGTTCCGTGTAGGGCCTCGTAACCATTGGCTTTGGGCGACGATAACCAGTCGCGAATCCGATCGGGTTTAGGGGTGTAAATATCCGTTATGGCCGAGTAAATGTTCCAGCACTGTGTTTTTTCATTCATGTACAATTTGGGCTCAAACACTACACGAATGGCAAAAATGTCATAGATTTCTTCGAAGGGAACTTTTTTGGCCTGCATTTTTTGCCAAATGGAATACACCGACTTTACACGTTCGGTTACGGTGAAATCGAAATCCAGCAATTTTAAACGTTCCTTAATGGGCTCCGAAAATTTCTCGAAAAAGTTGGCACGCTCTTGTTCTGTAGCCTCCAGTTTGGCCTCAATTATTTTGTAGGTTTCGGGATGATCAAACTTGAAGGATAAATCTTCCAGTTCTTTTTTTATCAGGTGCAGGCCCAGGCGATGACTGAGCGGGGCGTAAATGAATAAGGTTTCGGAGGCGATTTTATACTGCTTGTGCGCCGCCATTGCATCCAGCGTACGCATGTTGTGCAGGCGGTCGGCAATTTTAATGAGAATTACCCGAATGTCCTCCGACATGGTAAGCAGCAGTTTTTTAAAATATTCTGCCTGTAAACTTCCGGTGCTAAAGGTAGTAGCTCCTTTCAGTTTGGTAAGTCCATCCACAATGCCGGCTATTTTGGCACCAAACATGCCCTCCATATCCTCCACGGTATATTCAGTGTCTTCCACCACGTCGTGCAAAAAAGCACAGGCAATAGAGGTGGCTCCCAGGCCTACTTCACTGGCAATAATCATGGCCACAGCAATGGGGTGGAATATGTAGGGTTCGCCCGATTTGCGGCGCATGCCCATGTGTGCCTGGTTGGCAAAATGAAATGCCTCCCGAACCAACGTTTCATTTCCCTGCGGGTTCGATGATAAATAGACCTTCAGCACTTCTTCAAATGCTTCATTAATCTGTTGGTGTTCTCTATCATTAAACTCAGTCATACCTCTGCGATTTGGCCATAAAAATAAATAAATATGTTGAAAAGTAGATTAGTTTGTTTGGATTAGAAAGTGTATTTTAGACAGTAATTCAGGCAATTTAATGTCAAGGTGAAATTAATTAAGAAGATATTGTTTCATTTTGATTTGTACTGATGGGGATAACCGTTATTCCATTAAAAGAAGCGTTGAAGAAATTCAACGAACAACCTTGATAACCTAAGCTCTAATGAGGCAACTTGTACTCTTATTGTTAAGCGTTTACAGTGGTTGGGCTGCGCATGCCCAAACTGCTGACAGAAACGCGCTGCCTGAAACTCAAACCTTGCTTTTTCATTTGCAACATACCTTAGCGGGAGAAGGTGTACTGCTGGGGCATCAGAACGATTTGGTAAGTGGCATTAAAGACAGCACAGAAGTTTACACCGCCCAAAACTCGTGGTCGGAACAAATTTTGCACATTAATTCTGCAGAAAATGTGCGGGTCTATAATTCTGATATTTTTAGGATGTGCGGCGATTACGCGGCGGTGCATGGGTTCGATCTGGGACGTATGGAACTTTTTCCGCACACGGTGAACATCGACTGGCACTCTTTTTCGTTTATGCGGCGTGCCATGATTGATGCGTATGGAAGGAAAGGAATATCCACCCTTACGTGGCACATGTTTAACCCGCTTACCTATGAAGTAATACAAAGCGTGGAATATACGGATAGCATTGTACACGCCACGTACACCGAATATACCGACAGTGTAGTGCACCGCACACAGCATCATTACGGACCGTGGATCGAAAACCCGGTGGCCCACAGCCCGTTTCCTGATGTGCTTACCGAGGGCACCCAGGCCAACGACTCGTTGCATGCATTTTTAAACCGGGCAGGAACCTACCTGAAAAGCCTGACCACCCGCGACACCATACCCGTACCTACACCGGACAACCCTGCTGCGGTATGGGTGCGCGATGTAACTGTACCGGTAATATTCAGGCCGTTTCATGAGTTAAATGGCGGAGGATTTTGGTGGGGAACCAATTCCTGTACGGATGAGGAGTACATCGC
>JAUIMD010000009.1 GCA_030433225.1 Bacteroidia bacterium | reverse complement strand
AGTTGTTCGTCAGTTCCCGGCATTACGGTATGTAGCATACCTCTCCAGGTCAATTCTTCTACAAAATTCATTTGTTCTGTTTTGTTTATGTTGCAGCTGTTCTACACTGAATAGTTGTTGTAAACGAGTGGCAAATATAGCAATTGAAGACCTAAAATAATGGAGGATAGCTAACTTAAATTAGGGTTAATTGTAGGTGTGGATTGTTTCTGTTTAGTGTTAAAACTGGTATGAAAGAGGATACATTTAAGATACTATTTCCTTTCAATAAAAAATCATTAAGTTAATATTGGTGTGGGAATTGAGGGGTTAAGTAGCACATATACAATGAAAAATAGATAATGCATAACGTTTTGTGATTATGTGAAGTCACTATTATTTCGGGTTAATTGTAATTACATATTCATGATAAGTTAACAATACGAAAAAAAATACTATCTTTATGCAAAAATATTTAGATATGAACGAAAGCTCATATAAAATCCTGTTAGTTGACGACGAGCCGGATATCTTGGAATATCTGGAGTATAACCTGAAAAAGGAAGGATATCAGATTTTTTCTACCAACAGTGGCCGCGAAGCCATTGACATTGCGGTACGTGAAAACCCACACTTAATCATCCTTGATGTGATGATGCCTTACATGGATGGCATTGAAACCTGTGAAGAAATGCGGAAAACAGAAGCGTTGAAAAATGCGTTGATTGTTTTCTTTACTGCCCGTGGCGAAGATTACAGTCAGGTGGCCGGGTACGATGCCGGTGCCGACGATTATATAACCAAGCCCATTAAGCCCAAGGTTTTAAAAAGCAAAGTGAAGGCATTGCTCAAACGCTACAGTACCGCTGAGGAAGCCGGGGATACCGTGAACAATAAACTTGAAGTGGGTGACCTGCTGATAGACCGGGAGCGCTTTTTGGTGGTGTATGGTGAAAATGAATTGATTCTTCCTAAAAAAGAATTTGAACTCTTAATTCTTCTGGCCTCTAAGCCCGAAAAAGTATTTACCCGTCAGGAAATTTACAATACGGTTTGGGGAAACAAGTTTGTAGTTGGCGAACGTACCATTGATGTACATATTCGTAAACTGCGCGAAAAGCTCGGAGAAAATATGATAAAAACCGTAAAAGGTGTTGGATACCGACTATTGGAGTAAGCAGTTTACTTCAATAGCGGTGTTAATAAAATTGGAAAATAGGTGCATGAAAAACCAAGAATAAATCCGGCAAGGATTTGATCTTTATCATGCGCCTTTTGCTGTATTCTGGCCCATCCTACTATGCCGGCCAGTAAAATTACCCCCGCCATCAGTACCGAATAGTTTTCGTGCAAATGCCTCGATAGGATCAAAACGGAGGCAATGAGCCCACCCATACCCGTTAGGTGTGCACTAATTTTCCATACCAGCGAAATAAGCCCTGCCAACCCAATACTTATGGTTGAAACGGTAAGCAATACCGGAAGAATGTACGGCGCATTAAACTTTCGAAGTACAAAAACACCCGCAAAATAGGAGAGAAATACGATGAACATCGGAAGAATGCGTTCCCGGTGATCGTGCATCTGGTACGATTCAATCACCTTAAATCCTTTTAACGTGGCAATGAAAATCAAGGGGATGAATAAGGTGAAGGTGAGCACAATAAGCCATAAAATGCCCTTGTATTCGAAGGGTAAAAAACCATAGGGGTTTTGGGTCAGAAATAAGAGCAAAAATCCCCACGACGGTAACAAAAGGGGATGAAACAGCGTGGATACTGCAAGCGAGAGTTTTTTCATAGGTATGTAATGTTTAAGGCTTTGGGTTTGTTCAAAGTGTATGGGACCCCATCTTTTAAAGCATTTCTTTGCGCAGGCGGGCAACGGGAATGTTGAGCTGTTCACGGTATTTGGCAATGGTACGACGTGCAATCATGTATCCCTTTTTCGATAACAAATCCACCAACTTATCGTCTGTCAGGGGTTTGCGCTTATCTTCCATTTCCACGGCCTCAGCCAGGATGGTTTTAATTTCTTTGGTCGAAACTTCTTCGCCAGATTCGGTTTGCATTCCATCCGAAAAAAAGTATTTGACCGAAAAAATACCAAAGCTAGTTTGAATGTGTTTGCTGTTGCTTACCCTTGATATGGTTGAAATGTCGTATCCCGTGGTTTTTGCAATGTCCTTAAGATGCATGGGCCTGAGGTCGGTTTCGTCTCCGCTCATAAAATATTCGTGCTGAAAATCAACAATGGCCTGCATGGTAGTAAGTAAGGTGTTGTGCCGCTGCTTAATGGCCTCAATAAACCATTTGGCTGCATCCAGCTTTTGCTTTACAAAGGTAGCGGCATCTTTTTGCTCTTTACTTATTTTACTTTTTTTACTCTCGGCCAGGCCCGACAGCATATTGCTGTAGGTATTGCTTAGCCGTAAATCCGGCACGTTTTTACTGTTTAAGGAGAGGATGAGTTCTCCGTCAATTTCATCGAGAATAAAATCAGGGATGATGTATGGAACATTTTTACTGTCGCTACTGCCAAAGGAACTGCCGGGTTTCGGATTTAATTTTAAAATTTCGTCCAGCGCCGGCTTCATTTCTTCCTCTGTTACCCCTGCACGCGACATTATTTTTGCATAGTGCTTTTTGGTGAATTCATTAAAGTATTTCTCCAAAATCGTTTCCGCCAACTGTACAGAAGCATTTTCCCTGTCGCGCCGTTTAATTTGTAACAACAGGCATTCCTGCAGGTCGCGGGCTCCAATGCCGGCGGGTTCAAATTGCTGAATCATGAGCAAAATTTCTTCCAGCTTTTCGTCACTGACATTAATGTTGCTGATAAAGGCCAGGTCATCTGCCATCGACATAATATCCCTACGCAAATAACCGTCCTCATCAATGTTGCCTATAATGTATTTTGCCAGATTCTTATCTTCCTCTGTCAGCGCTACCTCGCGCAGTTGGTTGTTAAGCGCATCCAAAAATGAAATACCGGCCGAAAAAGGAATATCCGTTTTTTTATCGTCTTTGGAGTAGTTGTTGGTGTGTAGTTTGTAATTCGGGATATCATCTTCACTCAGGTATTCGTCCAACGAAAAATCATCGTCTGTATTTTCTACCTTTTCGTCCTTTTCTGCCTCCAGAATTTCTTCGGTCTTGCCCTCTTCCAGTGCAGGGTTCTCCTCCAGCTCCTTTTTTATGCGCTGCTCCAGTTCCATTGCAGGTACTTCAAGTAATTTTATTACCTGAATCTGCAGTGGCGACAGTTTTTGCTGCAATTTTTGCTGAAGTGTGAGTTTTTGCATGCTTTGTACTCCTTTGTTGTTACTGCAAATTTAAAATTTTTGCGCTATTCTTTGCCTCCACCCGCACGAAGTTTACTTTTCGTTATCTATCAAATAAACGCCATATTTGCACCCAAATGTTTCAAGGCATAATTCGTACCCATGATCGTACTATTACTTTTGTTTTTTATTCTTACCCCGCTTTTTATTGAATACATGGCGGCACGTTTTCAGTTTTTAAATAAAATTGGAACGGTGCTCATCAGTTATGGTATTGGGCTGTTGCTCGCTCAATTTATAATGCATACCGATGCGTTAAAGGCCGTTCAAACGGCAGTTTCCAGTGCAGCCATCATGCTGGCCCTCCCTATTTTGCTGATGGATCTTAAATTGTCGTCGCTTCGCATTATTGCCGGAAAAACTGCTGTGTCCAGTTTAATTGCGCTGGTAGCCGTAACCCTGGTGGTTGCGGTAACGCATTATTTTTTTGAGAGCAGGGTGGAAAATAGTTGGCAAATAAGCGGTATGATGGTAGGCATTTATACCGGGGGTACCGTAAACCTGGCATCCATACAAAAGGCTTTGGGGGTTTCGCAGGATACCTACATTGCCGTACATACCTTTGATACCCTTTGGACTACCCTGTACCTGTTGGGGCTGCTGTTACTGTCCGGGCAATTTTCTTTAAGAAAGGAAAAGCGCGAAGACCATGGATGGAAACCGGCTACGAAATTTTTTGAAGCAATTTATTGGTTAAAGAAGTCGGCCTTAAAAAATACCGGACTGCAAATTGCACTGGCCATATTGGTTGCAGGTATTTCCGTAGGACTTGGGTATTTGTTTAAGCCCGATATACGTGATGCGGCCATTATGCTTGCCGTAACTTCCGTAGGGGTATTGGGGGCTGTTGTGGTGAACAAAACCGGTATGAAAGCCTCCGTAGGCCCCGGAAATTATTTTCTCAACATGTTTGGTCTCGCACTGGCATCCATGGCCGATTTTCGAAACATTGTACATGCCGATAGTGACCTGATTTTGTGGATTGCGGTCGTATTGTTTGGTTCTTTTCTGCTTCATTACGTGGGTGGAAAACTGTTTAAAGTGGATAATCCCACCACAATGGTGGTTTCTGTAGCATTTATATGTTCACCTCCCTTTGTGCCGGTCATCAGTAAATCGTACCGCAGAAATGATTTGTTGCTGCCAGGTTTGGTGGTTGGTGTTTTAGGGTATGTGGTAGGCAATTACCTGGGTGTACTATTGGCGTTTATTTTAAAGTAACACATGAAATTTGTTTACAACATTGGTTTGCTGGTATACCGAAGCATGGTTGCCCTGAGTGCTCCTTTTCATTCCAAAGCCGCCCAAATGAGGGCGGGCAGAAAAGAAGTATGGGAAAAGTTGTCCGCTGTACAAACCAAAGGGTGTGTATGGTTTCATAGCCCGTCACTGGGTGAATTTGAACAGGGCCGCCCTATAATTGAAGCCCTTAAAGCAGCGCGGCCAGGGGTGAAAATTGTGCTTACCTTTTTTTCGCCCAGTGGGTACGAAGTGCGAAAAAACTACGCCGGTGCCGACCTTGTTTGTTACCTTCCCTACGACTCAGCTGCCAATGCAAAACGATTTATACAGGCAATTCAACCCTCCAAAGCCGTATTTGTAAAGTACGATATCTGGTACCACTACCTGAACGAATTGCATAAACAAAACATTCCTGCCTACCTGGTTTCGGCAATTTTCAGGCCATCTCAGGTGTTTTTTAAGCCATACGGCGCATGGTATGTAAAGGCTTTGCACCTATACGCCCACATTTATGTGCAGGATGCAGCATCGCAAAAACTGCTGGATAAATTTGGAGTAAAAAAAGTAACCGTCGCCGGCGACACTCGTTTTGACCGGGTTGTGGAAATAGTGAAACAAGCAAAAGAACTTCCGTTAATTGAAAAATTTAAAGCCGGTAAAAAGCTGGTGATCATCGGCAGCAGTTGGCCAAAGGATGAGGCGTTGCTGGCACAGTATATCCATCAAAACCCGGATTATAAATACATTATTGCTCCGCATGAAGTGCACGAATCGCATGTGAATTCCATTGTAAAAATGCTGAAGGTGCGCATACAGCGCTGGTCCACATTTACCGAAAGTGAACTCGCCAGCAGCAACGTGTTGCTGATTGATACCATTCGCCTGCTATCGTCCCTTTATAAATATGGGGAGGTAGCTTATATTGGTGGAGGTTTCGGGGTGGGAATTCACAATATTTTAGAGGCAGCTACGTATGGCATTCCGGTAATTTTTGGGCCTAACCATCAACGGTTTAAGGAAGCGCGAGACTTAACGGAACAAGGCGGGGCATTTCCCATTCACGATTTTATCAGCTTGCAAAATCGCCTGAACGCATTGCTGGAAAATGAAACGTTGCGGCAAAATGCGGGGCAAATTGCCGGTACATATGTGCAGCAGCAAAAAGGTGCCACGCACATTATTATGGAAAACCTGAAGTAGGGACAGCAAATGGAAAAAGAAATTTCTGCCGAGATTACCCGGCTAACCGCTTTACTGAAGCTTGAAAAGGCCGAAGACCTTCGTCAATACAATGAGAAAATTGAAAATTCATCGCTGCATGAGCGGCGTAAAAAAGGGGTATGCTGGTATCCTGTTTCTGCCGATAAAAGTGCTTATGACGTTGGCGAACGGCTGTTGCTAAAAATTTCGTTGCACAAAGATTTACTCGTTTCACACGCATTTCAGTCGGGAAAAACGGTGGCTTTGTTTGCTAACTATGGTGGAAAGGCACAGGATCCTGCCCCTGTAAAAGGCATTGTAAATACCGTTAAGGAAAACGAAATGTGGCTGACACTGAACTGTGACGAACTGCCGTATTGGATTGGCGACGGAAACATCGGGGTGCAGTTGATGTTTGATGACAACTCGTATCAGGAAATGGAGAAAACCCTGAAGGTGCTGCAACAAACCGACGACGAACGGTTATTGGAGTTGTTGTCCGTTTTACTGGGTAAAATGGAGGCCCGGTTCAGGAGTCAAAAGGCTGTGCATTTCGCGGAGTTGAATACCAGCCAGAATAAAGCATTAAATAAGGTGCTTTGTGCACAGGACCTTGCGATTATTCATGGGCCACCGGGAACAGGAAAAACTACCACCCTGGTATATTCCATAAGGGAAACGTTGCGGCACGAAACACAAGTGTTGGTGTGTGCACCCACCAATGCCGCAGCCGACTTGCTGGTAGAAAAACTTAGCGACCAAAGCATTAGTGTATTGAGGGTGGGAAATCCAGCACGCATTACCCAAAAAGTACTGGATCACACCCTGGACCTTAAAATTACACGGCACAGCAATTACAAAACCTTAAAATCGTTGCGGAAACGCTCGGAAGAGTACCATGCAATGGGGCGCAAATACAAACGAAATTTTGGGGCAACCGAAAGGCAACAACGAAAAATGTTATTGGCCGAAGCGCGTAAAATGCGCAATGAGGCAGATGGCCTGCTGGATTATATAATTGCCGACATTTTTACCTCTACGCGCGTGTTGGTAAGCACATTGGTAGGGGCCAATAACCGGCATTTGCAGCGCATGCAATTTTCAACGGTGTTTATCGACGAAGCCGCCCAGGGGCTTGAGCCGGCTACATGGATTCCTGTTTTAAAGGCGCAAAAAGTGGTTTTTGCGGGGGACCATCACCAATTGCCGCCCACCATAAAATCGTATGAAGCTGCTAAAAACGGATTGGAAGTGACCTTGTTCGAAAAGGCAATTGCGCGAAATTCGGCCGACGAATTGCTGCGCGAACAATACCGTATGCATGAAACCCTGATGCACTTTTCCAGCCAAATGTTTTACAATAACCAGCTTATAGCCAACGAAAAGGTAAAATCCTGGAAAATTTTTAAGGAGGATAAAACCCTTGAATTTATTGATACGGCCGGCTGTGGATTTTTTGAACAGCAAAACGAGGAAAATAAAAGCATTAAAAATTCGGAGGAGGCGCATGTGTTATTCCTCCATTTAAAGCAATACCTGCAGCAACTAACCGACCATGCTGCACATATAGAGATGGACAGCATCGGAATTATTTCTCCGTATCGGGCACAATTGGAGGCATTGGAACTCGCCTTAAAAAACCAGAACATGGATGACGAAACCCTTTCGAAACTGAGCATCAATACCATTGATTCGTTTCAAGGGCAGGAACGTGATGTGATGTACATAAGCCTGGTACGATCCAACGATAAAGGGGAAATTGGTTTTTTGGCCGATACCCGCCGCATGAACATAGCCATGACCCGTGCCCGCAAAAAACTGGTAGTTATTGGCGACAGTGCCACCATTGCTCAACATCCCTTTTACAATGGTTTTATCGACTATGTTAACCAGGTAGATGCGTACCGCAGCGCATTTGAATTTTTGTATGCGGACTAAGCCTGTTGGGCATGGAAGAAATGTGGAAAACCTCTGCTGAAGGCGCGACTGAATCCACGCTGCTTTTTTTATTTTTGTAAGTTATGAGAGTGTGCATTGCAGAAAAGCCAAGTGTTGCGCGTGAAATTGCCCAAATTCTGGGAGCAAACACCCGTAGAGACGGGTACCTGGAAGGAAACGGTTTTCAGGTAACCTGGACATTCGGACATTTGTGCACCCTTAAAGAACCCCACGAGTACGACCCAAACTGGAAACGGTGGTCCTTGTTTCCGCTGCCCCTCATTCCGGATCGATTTGGCATTCGCGTTATCAGCGATGAAGGAATTCAAAAGCAGTTTCGGGTAATAGAATCCCTCTTTAAAAATGCCGATGAAATTATTAACTGTGGCGATGCCGGGCAGGAAGGAGAATTAATTCAGCGCTGGGTAATTCAAAAAACCAAAAGCAAATGCCCGGTAAAACGCTTGTGGATTTCATCGTTGACCGAAGAGGCCATTAAGGACGGGTTTAAAAACCTCAAAGATGGAGCTGATTTTGACTCCCTGTACAAAGCCGGCCTGGCACGTGCCGTGGGCGACTGGCTGCTGGGCATAAACGCTACCCGGCTGTATACCCTGAAATTTGGGCAAAACAAGCAGGTGCTGTCGCTGGGCCGGGTGCAAACCCCCACGTTGGCGCTTATCGTGAATCGCCAACTGGAAATAGAAAACTTCACCTCCAAACTCTTTTGGGAAATTAAAACCGTGTACCGCGACGTGCTGTTTAATGCCGATTTGGAGCGTTTTGAGGTGAAAGAAAAAGGCGATGCGGTGTTGCAGCAAATTGTACATCAGCCCTTTGTCATTCAATCGGTGGAAGGAAAGGAAGGCCGTGAAATGGCACCTCGCCTGTTTGACTTAACAGCATTGCAGGTAGAGTGTAACAAACGTTTTGCATTTTCTGCCGATCAAACCCTGAAAATTGTACAGTCACTTTACGAGAAAAAACTCACAACCTACCCCAGGGTGGATACCACATATCTGCCAAGCGATATGTACGACAAAATTCCGGCAACGTTAAAAGGCCTGCAAGCCTATCGTGATTTGGTTGAACCGCTGTTAGCTGCTCCAATAAAAAAAAGCAAACAGGTATTTGACGATAAAAAGGTAACCGATCACCACGCCATAATTCCAACCGGTGTACATGCCAACAACATTGCCGGCGATGAAAGCAAGGTGTACGATTTAATTGCCCGACGCTTTATTGCCGTTTTTTACGACGATTGTAAGGTGTTTACCACCACCGTTGTAGCCGCAGTAGGGGAGGTGGGATTTAAAACATCGGGCAAACAAATTCTCTCTCCCGGGTGGAAAGTAGTATTGCCCGGTAAGGCAGGGGATGGCGACGATCAGATTTTACCGAAATTTGAGCCGGGAGAGTCGGGAGAACATGCCCCCGAATTGCAGGAAAAGAAAACGCAGGCGCCCAAATATTATACGGAGGCATCGTTATTGCGTGCGATGGAAACGGCCGGCAAACAAGTGGAAGACGAGGAGCTGCGCGAAGCCTTAAAAGGAAACGGAATAGGGCGTCCATCCACCCGTGCCGGAATTATAGAAACGCTGGTACGTCGGAAATACATCCAAAAACAAAAGAAAAGGCTGGTGGCAACTTCCATCGGAAAAGATTTGATACAGGTGATACAAAGCGACCTGTTAAAATCGGTAGAACTTACCGGAGCATGGGAAAAAAAGTTGCGCGAAATTGAAGAGAATGCCTACGATGCACAACAGTTTATGGCCGAACTAAAACAAATGGTTTGGGAGCTGGTGAATGACGTAAAGCAGGAGAAAAATACCCTCACCATTGCCATGGATGTGGAGGCTGAAAAAGAAAACACCGTTCAGGCTGACCGTTTAATTTGTCCTGTTTGCCAAAAGGGGGAAATGCTCAAAGGCAGTAAGGCCTGGGGGTGCAACCGTTACAAGGAGGGGTGCCATTTTGTGGTGAATTTCACACAACATGGCAAAAAAATAACAGACAATCAGTTTAAGCAACTGATGCAAAAAGGCACCACGGGCAAAATCAAAGGTTTTCAGGCAAACGGAAACAAAACCGATGGAAAACTGGTATTGAAAGACGGGAGCATTGCTTTGGAGCCGGAAAAGAAAAAGGAAACTCTTTGTCCGTTATGTAAAACAGGGGTGGTGCTGAAAGGACAAAAGGCGTTTGGGTGCAGCCAATACAAGGTAGGGTGTGGCTTTCGGGTGCCGTTTACCGTTTATGGTAAAAAAATAAGCCAATCGCACATCGAGCAGCTGAGTTTAAACGGTGAAACCAAGGTCCTGAAAGGTTTTGAGGTGGAGGGGGAAAAAACCTCCGGCATCATATACATACGCGAAGGAAAAATGAAGTTCAAAAAAGGGGGAGGCTGATAAGTCGATTCTTATCCATACTGTTTCTTAATAATTTGGAACGCATCATTTTTACCTTGTTGTTTTAATCCCTATTTTAGTGGCGCAATTTTGTTTGCAACCAGGATAAATTCCCATTGCAACATCCATTATACATGAATTTTAAACGTAGATACCGAATTTTTAATTAAACAATTTATATATGCGTAAAACTATACACTCCGTATTTGTATTCCTTCTTTTAGTGGCCAATCTTCAGTTTAGTAGTGCTGACGTTTCCAGCGAAATTACCTGGCAAAGCCATGCCGTAGGAGGCGGAAATTTGCAAAAAATGAATGTAATTAATGAAGATACTGCCTATGTTGCGGGGTACGACAATACCTTTTTGCGCAGCATTAATGGGGGTATTTCATGGGAAAAGGTAGACCTGATTTCTGCCACGCCAAACTTTTTGGGGCAGAGCTATGTGGGATCCACAGGGTATGTGATTGGAGGCATGTCAAGAGTGGTGGATTACGATAGCAAATCGGGATATTCGGATGTAAACACCGCCGGCGTGTTGCTGAAATATGCCGATGGTGAATTTACTGTGCTGGACAATGCAGCGTTTGGAGAGGGGGACGACCCTGCCACAAATCCCAACGCCCGGGGAAATACCCTGATCGAATTTATGGCCGTGGAGGCGGTTACGGAAACAACGGCGTATATCGCTGTGCGTTGGAGCAACTACAACAACAATGACCTGGTAAGGCAAACTGCAATCTTTAAAACAACCGACGGTGGAGACAGCTGGTCATTTGTGTTAAACTGTAATGAAGCCCACGTTTTTGCCATGGCTTTTGATGGCGAAACCGGGTACATCACGGGTAACGGTATTTTCTTTAAAACTGAAGATGGTGGAGCAAATTTTACCGATTTATACCCTTCACTGGTAAGCCTGGCCGATGACAACATCTCGGTAACCAACATTCATCTGGTTTCAGCCACAGAGGCCTATATCGTTTCAATTTCCGATGGCGTTTTTTATACCAATGATGGAGGGGTAAACCTGTCTAAAGTAGGTGATATTACAGGTGGAAACGACTTTTTGTCGCTCGAAGATTCTATTTTAATTGCGGGTGGAAGTGCTAACAGGGCAAAAATTTCTACCGATGCAGGCGCCACTTTTTCTGCCTTTTATCCCGGTTTTACATCCTACCGTGTGGTGGGGCCCTGGAACGATTCTGTGTATTTCCTGGGCAAAGGCTCTATGGCGGTAATGGCCATGGACGATATTCGCAACCAAAACACCGACGGGTTTAACATCCGTACCCTAACCGATGGTACAAACCTGTATGGGCTGCATTTTTTTGACGATACGCATGCCATTATCAATGCGTTTAACAAAGAGGTGCTGGAAACTACCGATGGCGGAAAAACGTGGCACACCATGGCCTTGCCCGAGTTGCCTGTAAACAATGCAGAATTTGATTTCATTGGATTGTCTACCTCACCGGAGGGAACGGGCTATTTATCTGCCCGCTGGCTGAAGTATGTTGATTTTGCCGCCACAAGCGAGACGGACAAGTACCATGCCGGGGTAATCTTTAAAACCAAAAACAACTGGAAAAACTGGGAAGTTTTTAACATTCAAAACATTGGCTCCCAATATACTTCGGTGGATCAAAATCCATCGCTCGAAGGATGTTATATGTTTGAGGCCTACGCTTCCAAAGCCATTTCTGAGAACACGGCCTTACTGTATGCAAGCTGGAAAGACTCTGTGAGTGTGCAGGGTACCGAAACCAAACACAGCCGGGTTTTCAGAACCGAGGACGATGGGGAAACCTGGGAGTTTGTTACAGACGACTTGGCCGGTAGTTTTGTTGTAGGCATTGCGGTGCACCAAAACCTGGCCTATGTATTTGGCAACAACGAATTGTTGAAAAGTACCGACGGTGGAAAAACATTTGTAAACGAATTTGATGCCTTCGCTGCAAATACCGATGGAAGCGTTTTTATCAATGAAATCTCGTTCCGTAGTCCGGATCACTTTTTTGTGACTACCTCTATCGATGGTATTTACGAAACCAAAGACGGGGGCGCCAGCTATACGGCCCTAACAGATGTTTCCGGTGGTTTCGACATCTTGCCATTGACGGATTCGGTACTCTTTATTGGCGGTACCACAAGCCGCACCCAATTTACCCAGGATGGCGGAAAAACCTGGCTGGATGCTTCTGCGGGCACCTCGTTGTGGAAACTGGGTTCCGTTTGGAACAAGACAATCTTCGGGCTGGCTAAAGGAGAGATTTTCTCTGCAAGCCTGGCAGCCTTCGGTGTTGATCACTACGAGTATCCTACCGAAGTGGAACAACTGTTTGCTGAAAATGCAAATCCGCTGAAGGTGGTGCAGTTGGGAGCACAACTCAACGTGCAATTGCAAAACATTGAAATGGAACAATGCTACCTGTTTAATGCTCAGGGTATGCAGGTAGCCACGACAAACCCCAAGGCCGGCAATACCACATTTAACAGCAGTACACTTCCATCCGGGGTGTACATTGTAATGGCTGTTTCGGGTGCGCAACGGTATACACAAAAAATTGTAATACGATAACTTTTACGACTTCACCCAAGTAAAAACCCTGAAGGTTCGCGCCTTCAGGGTTTTTTAGTTTCTTTACTCCGTGAACCGTCTTTACCCCATATATTTTTGGCTGGGATGCCTGTGGCTGTTGCCCCTTTTTGCTGTTGCCCAGCCACCTGCCATCCAAGTTTTGGTAATGGATGGAGGCCGTAAAGTGCCGGTTTCTGCGGCCCTGGTGGAAGATATACGCACCTCGGAATTTGCCTTTACCGGGGATGACGGTAGGTGTCGCATCCATGCCAACGGTCAGGAAATTCACTTGAAAATCAGTAGCCTGGGCTATCAGGTTAAGTTCCTTTCCTTACCCGGAGTATTGCAAACCGATTCGGTGTACACCATCTTTCTGGAAGCTTCCAGTCTGGCCCTGGAGGAGGTTACAGTAACCGCAGAAAAAGGTACCGGCATGGGTACAAGTACCACGGTACACCGCGCGGCTATGGACCATACGCAACCTGCCAGTTTGTACGACTTAATGCAACTGGTGCCGGGCAACCTGATTGAAAATCCCGATTTTTCAGCACCACAGCAATTACGTATGCGGGAAGTGGGCACCGAAGCAAATTCGGCCGCTGGTGCTGCCATTATTCTGGATGGAAATCCATTGTTGAATGATGCGAATATGCAAATTTCCAGCACTACCGATGTAACCTCATACGTAAACGAAGTCACTCAAAACAGTTTGTTACGCTTTCGTACTACGGCAGGTATGGGAACCGATTTGCGGGCCATATCCACCCAAAATATTGAAAGCATTGAAGTAATGTTGGGAATTCCGTCGGTGGAATTCGGGAACCTTACCACCGGAGCAGTACTGGTACACACCAAGGCCGGTTATTCTCCTTTGCAGGTGCGCATGAAAACGGATCCGTTTACCAACCAGGTGTATGTTGGCAAAGGCATGCATCTTGCCAACAGGGGGGCCTTAAATGTGAGCCTCGACTACCTGACCTCAACCTCGGATGTGTTGTCGAAACGTGAAAGCTACGACCGGTTAAACGGGCAGGTTGGCTATTTTAAAGTGTTTATGAATGCCACCACACCGTTAACTTTAAATGCCCGGATGAATGTGTTTACCTCGCTGGATTCTAACCACAACGATCCGGATGCTTTTACCGATGAAGAAGACGTGCGCTCATCCAGCAAAGGAATTAATGGGTCGCTTACCGGAAAGTGGTGGCTGAATAAAACGTGGATTACTGGTATTAAGTACAACATAAGTGGGGCACTATCCCACCAGTATGCCTTCCAGCGAAAATACAGAAATAGCTCGGAAAGAGCCATTGCAACGTCAATGGTGCCGGGCGAGCATTTTGGGGTAATTCTGCCAACGGTTGGGTTAAGCGAATTTTCGGTGGATGGAATGCCGTATCATTTTTTTGGACAACTATCGGCCCATAAATCATGGAGGTTAAAAAAGGGAACCTCCAATAAAATTCTGGCAGGAGCCGATTACCGCGTTTCGGGTAACCGTGGTAACGGACAACAGTTTGATGTAGAAGATCCGCCTTACATCAAAGTAAATGCTCCGCGCCCGCGCTCTTATGCGGACATTCCAGCAGTTCACTCGGCCGCGGTTTATATCGAAGATCATTTATCCCTGGCGCTGGGAAGCACGCTCCTGGACCTGGAAGCAGGGGTGCGGTTAAATTATTTCCGGGCGGAAGACGTTATGAACACCTCGCTGGGGGCATATCCCGAGCCCAGGGCCAATGTTCGGTACCGACTCTTTTCAAATCCTGCTGCTAAAATCCGCCATTTTTCCATTCGCGGGGGTGTCGGTCAGTTGTACAAAGCACCTTCGCTGATGTACCTGTACCCCAATACTGCCTACCTGGACTTGTTAAGCCTGCTGTACTATACCCCCAATGCCGACCAGCGAACGGCGGTATTTACCACGTATATTTTCGATAGCAAAAACCCGCACCTGGTGCCGGTAAGTAATACAAAATTTGAGGTGGGTATGGATTTTACAATTGGCAATGTGAAAGCCTCGGTTACCGCTTTTAGGGAAGAGAGCAAAAATGGCATGGGAATGGT
>JAUIMD010000485.1 GCA_030433225.1 Bacteroidia bacterium | reverse complement strand
CCCGAACTGGTATTCATAGGACTTTCCCCCGTATAAAAGCGTTTAAAAATATGGGCGAGCTGTGCCGCAGGTATCCCTTGTCCGGTGTCTTCCACCACCAGTTCCATCCCTTCATTAACCTGTTGCATGGAAACCTGAACCTTACCCGCAGGCTTGTTGTATTTAATGGCATTGGAAATGAGGTTGTCGAGAATTTTGCGCAGCTTGTCCGGGTCAAATTCCACCACCAATGCTTCCGGCTTTGCGGAAAACGAACAGGTCACTTCGCTCTCCTGCAGCCAATTGTCAAACTCGTGCAAATGCTCCCTAACAAAGCGAATTAAGTCACCCTTTTCCCGCTCCACTTTTAATTGCCCTGCCTCCAATTTGCGGTAATCCAGCAACTGCGTTACCAGTTTCATCAATTGGCGGGCGTTGCGCTGCATCATAGTCAGATAGGTCTGCATTTCTTTTTTGGGGATATCCTCCCGTATCACTTTTTCAAGCGGACTAATAATGAGCGTGAGTGGCGTTTTAATTTCGTGGGAAATATTGGTGAAAAACCGGAGTTTTGAGGCTTCCAGTTCATGCAGGCGCTGGGCCTCTCTCTTATCAAACTCCAGAGCTTTTCGGGTGGATAACATGCGCAAAATCACGGCATAACTCAAACTGATGAGCACCAGCAACACTAAAGCTGTCAAAATATAAAATCCACTGGTTTTGTAAAATGGTGGCACAATAACAATGGTACGCGCATCCCCTATTTCGTTCCACACGCCTTTGTTATTGCTGGCAATCACCTGGAAAGTGTACGTCCCCGGAGAAAGGTTGGTATAGGTAGCCGTGCGGCCGTTCTGACTATTTTTCCATTCATTGTCAAAACCTTGCAATCGATACTTGTAACGGTTTTGCGCACTGTTGGCATAGTTAAGGGCTACAAAATCAAAAGTGAGTACTTTGGAGCCGTACGGTACCTGAATGGGAGTGGTGTCCTTTGCGGTTTGGTCGGCTTCCATAGAAACCGGCTGATTATCGATACGCATGCCCGTAATGTACACCGGGGGTTCATAAGGATTGGTCTCAATGGCATCGGGTACAAAACGGATGTACCCTTTAATGCCACCAAACAGCAGGGCTCCGCTTTGGTTTTTATAGGCCGCACCGTAATGAAACTGGTTGCCCGGCAAACCGTCGGCCTGGTAAAAGTTGGTAAATGTTTTTTTATCGGGGTGGAAACACGAAAGACCATTGGCAGTGCTGATCCACAATTGTCCGGCATTGTCTTCCAGCATGCAGTAGGTCAGGTTACTCGACAGACCCTCCTTTTCGGTATACCGCTCCACCACACCCGTTTGTTTGTTGTAAAGTGCGATTCCCTGGTCAATGGTCATGATCCAGGTTTGCTTTTGGCTGTCGGTGAACAAGCCCCGGCTTTTCTCGTGAAAAGTATGCAACACACCCGTTCCCGGGCGAAACACCTTCACTTGTTCCGACCCTAACCACAGGTCGTTATCTGCGTCGGTGGCCAGCCAGCTTACCCCGTTTACCATGCCGTCAAATTCAGGAAAATGGGTAAAGGTTTCTGTTGCTGGGTCAAACAGGTCAAGACCGCTGCCCGTTCCCAGCCACACCTCTGAACCACGCAGACAAATGTCCCAAACAATGTTGCTGGAAATCCCGGAAATATTTCCCGGTTTGTGCGTAAAAACGTTGGTTGTACCGGTTTTGGGGTTGTATACATTCAATCCACCCTGAAAGGTACCAATGATTACATGCCCGGATGGTAAGCCCACAATGGCTTTAATGCAGTTGTTGCTGATTTTTCCGTTTTCTACGGTAAGGTAGCTGTATTGGCGGGTTTCAGGGTCGTATATGTTTACCCCGCCTTTTTCTGTTCCCATCCATACTTTACCCTCAGCATCCTCGTAAATGGCATACACTTCTGCATCGTTCAGGTAATGCGGATTGTCGGGGATGGCACGGAAGGCATGAAACCCCTGTTTTTCGGTAATGGCATGTCCCAGGCCTCCACGTGTAGCTACCCAGATGTCTCCTTTTTTATCCTGGGTAAGATTCATAATGGAGTTATGCACCAATGAATTTTCTTCCAACATGTTATTCTGGAAATGCTCCAGCTTGCCTTCTTTTCGGTAGACAAAAAGTCCGCCACGGGTACCAAACCAGAGGTTTTCCTGCGTGTCGTTAAAAAAGCAGCGCACCGTATTGCTGCGTGCCTCATTGGGCTGATAAAAAAACGATTGAATGGTGGAATGATCGGCTTTTACATGAACTATGCCGTGGCTGCCCGTAGCCACCCATTTGGTGCCTTCCTTATCGATATACAAGTCGTTGATGTCGTCGTTTAAAAGTGGAGATTGTGTTGCGTAATGGGTAAAACTGCCCGTTTTAAGGTTGAGCAGGTCCAAACCCGATTGGGTGCCTATCCAAAGCAGGGCATCTCCTTCGAGCCGAACTACCCGAACATAATTGTTGCTCAGCGTAGTGTGGTTGCCCTTTTCGTGACCATAACGGGTGAGTGTACCAGCGTGTGGATCGATATGGTACACCCCGTTTTTTGTGGCTACCCAATATTTCTGGCGGGAATCTTCCACCATGTTTTTCACGGAGAACTCAGTTAGCACAGCTTCTCCATTTAATTGAAACCGTTCAAATACATCCTGTTGTCGGTTGTAAACAAATAGGCCGTAATCTTCTACACAACCGAAAAAATCGCC
>JAUIMD010000484.1 GCA_030433225.1 Bacteroidia bacterium | reverse complement strand
TAGTTCAAACGATGTGTACGATAAGCCGTAGCCAAAAGCAAACTGCGGCTTAATTTTTTTGGCTTCGTGCCAACGATAACCAACGAAAATTCCTTCTTTATACAGTTGTTTTACACCATCGCCCGGGTACGAAATTTCACCATAATAATGGGCACTGTTGTCCGCAAGTTTTACCGGAAAACTAAAGGGAAGTTTGCCGGAAGGATTGACATCACCCGAAACCACATCGGCAATTGCGTTGCCGGCCTGCGATCCCAGGTACCACGCCTGTATTATGCCTTTTACCTGATCTATCCATGGCATTTCCACCGCATTTCCACTCACCAGTACCAGGCCAACATTCGCATTTACTTTGGCAATTTCGCTCAGCAGTTTGTCTTGCTGAAAGGGCAAATTGTAGTGTACACGATCTCCTCCTTCACAATCCTGTTCATAACTTTTGTTTAATCCTCCAATAAAAAGCACCACATCGGCCTGGGTGGCCACCTGAATAGCTGCCTTAAAAAGTGAATCCTGATTGAGCTGTGTTGGCCGTACCTTTCCATATGCCGAAGGGCCGGATGAATACCCCATAGAATGCACTATTCGCGCTTTACTGTAGCGACTTTCGAGACCTTCAAGCGGCGACACCTCTTTTTTGGCTTTTAGTTCTGACGAACCTCCACCAATGGTCATGGGGCGGGTAGCATTTTCGCCAATTACGGCAATGGTAACTCCTTCTGCATCCTGAACCGGGAAAAATTCGTTTTCATTCTTCAGCAATACCATTCCCTGGGTACCCACCTCACGTGCCACATCTAAATGTTCCTGCGTATTGAGTTTCCCGAACCCGCGGTCAGGGTTCATATTGGTTCGATACATCATGCGTAAAATTCGGCGGGCCTTATCATCCACCAACGCCTCATCAAGTTCCCCGCTTAGTATTTTATCGTAAAAAGGCTTGGCCAGGTAGTAGTTGTTGTAGGCATTTTTTTCGGTATAGGACAGGCCATCAGTTCCCGTTCCCATTTCAATATCCAAGCCATATAATGCAGCTTCGCGGGTATCGTGGGTACCGCTCCAGTCTGATATTACCGTACCATCAAACTCCCAGTCGCCTTTTAATATTTGGTTGAGCAAAACTTCGTTATGGCAGCAATATTGCCCGTAATATTTATTGTAAGCTCCCATAATAGACCATACTCCCCCCTCGTTCACGGCGGCTTTAAATGCCGGCAGGTAAATTTCGTGCAAGGCACGGTCACTTACCTCTACGCTTATCTGATCACGCCATTTTTCCTGGTTATTCAGGGCATAGTGTTTTAAGCAGGCCGCAACGCCATTTTTTTGTACACCCTTTATATAGGGCACCGCCATTACCGAAGCCAGGTAGGGATCTTCTCCCATATACTCAAAATTTCTACCGTTTAATGGAGTGCGGTAAATGTTAACACCGGGTCCCAGCAACACATCTTTTTCGCGGTAGAGCGCTTCTTCCCCCAGGGCAAATCCATAGGCATACGCCAATTGAGGGTTAAACGAAGCTGCCAAACAGGTTAAGGCCGGAAACGCGGTAATGGAATCGTTGGTCCATCCGGCATATCCCCAGTCGTCCCAGTTTATTTCTGCGCGTACGCCATGTGGCCCATCCGACATCCAAAGTTCAGGAATTCCCAAACGGGCTACACCGGCCGAAGAGAATTTGGATTGAGCATGGCAGAGTCCCACCTTTTCTTCTAAAGTAAGTTGTTGCAGCAAGGAATCAATTTTTTGCTCAATGGCATCGTTGCCGGGCGCACCATAAGCAACGGAGGTAAGAACACTCAGATTTATAACGAGTGACAGGAATAAAGTACGACGCATTTTGAAAGTATTAGTTTTTATTTTGCTTGTTATTTTTAATCGGAAAGTAAATATATCCCTTTTCATCAAAGGCAACGGAACGGATTAACAAAATGCCCCCTATTATTTTACGAATTAACGGCAGGCAAAAAAAATGCCTGCTTGGTAGCAGGCATTGTGTCAGGTATATTTTTCAGGGCAGTTCTATTTAAAACCGTGCCCGTTTAATAATCATCGTCTTCATCGTCTCCCATCGCATCGCTGTCATCGTCCGAAAGGTTTTCAAAATCATTGTCCATGTTGGCATTGTACTCCATAATGTTGGAGTCTTCATGGTTGCTGATGTATTGTTTTTTAATGGATGCCTTCAACACCCCATTCATGTCATAATCGTCATCGTCTTCAATAATCGATTCAGCCATTACCACCGACATGCGGATTAAATAGTAGTAGTCGTCCGTTTCAAAGGGCAACGCCAGTTTCTTTTCCCCTTGTCTGTCAACATAACTTACCAAGTGCTGTGAAAAGCCATAGGGATAAACGATTTTAAGTTGCTCCAGTACTTTCTCGGGCAATTTATCGTAATCTTTTATAACTTTTGGTTTACTCATGCTACAATTCTTTATTCGTTTTCTGTATTGTAAAAGTACATTCTTTCGGGTTGACTCAACCGTTATTTATGGCAGCCAAAATACCCCTTTTTTTATTTCCTGCAAATATATGCCAATAGAAAATCCCATTCTTTTTTAACCCGTTTAAACCTGATGATTGCCCCTTAAATTACAGGCATTTATTTATTTTCCATTACTAAAAACAGGATTTGGTGCATGGATAATTGGGTCGATATCTATTTTTACGTCACCACCTTTATGCGTAGTTTACCTTACTTCACCG
>JAUIMD010000483.1 GCA_030433225.1 Bacteroidia bacterium | reverse complement strand
GGAACACCAGGGAAAGCTCACCCTTGGCCACAATACCATGGTAGGGTATTTTGCACAAAACGAAGCTTCGCTGCTCGACGAAAACCTAACCGTTTTTCAAACCATTGATGACATTGCCAAAGGCGATATTCGCACCAAAATAAAAGACATTTTGGGGGCTTTTATGTTTGGCGGAGAAGACTGGGACAAAAAGGTAAAAGTGCTTTCGGGCGGGGAGCGTACCCGCTTGGCCATGATTAAGTTGCTGCTTGAACCGGTGAACCTGTTAATACTGGATGAGCCTACCAACCACCTGGATATGCGCACCAAAGATATTCTAAAACAAGCCCTGATGGATTTTGACGGGACCATTATTCTGGTATCGCACGACCGTGATTTTCTGGATGGACTGGTTACTAAAATCTATGAATTTGGCAACCATCAGGTAAAAGAACACTTAGAAGGTATCCAGGAATTTTTGGCCCGTAAAAAGATGGAAAACCTGCGGCAGTTGGAAGCGAAAAAATAGAAGAAACAGGGGACGTCCTGTGCTTTTTACAGGCATATGTAAACCTGATGAAGTACAAAAGTGTTACACTTGGGTAAACCTAAAGTAGAACAAATAGTATCAAACATGGAAAGCACAAAATTTATTACAAAGGCAAAACGTGTCAGTATTTTTTTAGGAGCCGCATTTTTACTATTGAGTACCGTGCAAACCCAGGCAAAAAACCGTACACTTAGCAACGGCTTTAGCATGCACATTATGCTGGGCAGTACATCTTCCGAATTCGGCAACCCCGACAATAATGTGGATGGATTGGAGTATGGAATGCTTAACGGATTTCAAATAGGAAACCGGTGGTATTTCAGTCCGGCCGATACCTGGGGCATTGGATTAATGGTCAACTGGTTCGATTTTTCCGGCGCGTCCGGCGATTCGGATTTTGCTGCCGCAGATGCCGCATTATTTGAGCTTGGCCCCATTGGAACCTATGCCATAAATGAAAGCATGGCCATTGATGGCTATTACAATTTGCGCCCAACCTTTTTGGTAATGGCGAGTACCGAAGGCGATTTAATGGGGTATGGAGGTTTTGGTATAACGCACGCCTTAGGTGTGGCTTACCGCTGGAAAGTACTTTCCGTTGGGGTGGAAACCGTTTTTGGAAGTGTAAATTCCGTATATGTGGATGAAGATGATTTCCACGATGATGTACAGGCTAAACTTAAAAACAACAGTACCCGCTTTGTTTTGGGAGTGAAGTTTTAGCCGCCAAAGCTTAAGAGATAACGTACAAAACCAATGGTGAAAACAGAGGTTTTGTGCGTTTTTTTATTTTATTTTTTGCGCCAATAAGCGGGTGGTGAAGGTAGTAAAGCCCACAACGGTAATGGAACTTACCGGCATTAATATGGCAGCTACCACGGGAGACAGATTGCCCGTAATGGCAAACGTGAGGCCAATAAGGTTGTACAAAATCGAAATAACAAAGCTGATTTTTACCACCACCAGCGATTGCCGGGCATAGCGGATGAAACTGTAAAGCTGGTGAAAGCGGGAGGCTTCAATAATGGCATCTCCGGCAGGAGAAAAATGGTAAATATCGTCGGCAATGCTTAGCGCCACATCGCTTTGCATGAAAGCCCCTGCATCGTTCAGGCCATCTCCGGTCATCAGCACGTTTTTGTGTTTCTTTTGCAGTTTCTGAATAAAATTCATCTTGTCTTGCGGCTGCTGATTAAAGTGCAGGTTTTTTGTAGGAAAAAATGCCTCCAGGTTTTTACGTTCGGCATCGTTATCGCCCGATAGCAGAAAAAGCTCAAAGTGCTTTTCCATGCCTTGAATCACTTGCTCAAACCCATCGCGGTACTGGTTAGAAACGATAAAGTGACCGCGTACCACGTTGTTAATGGCCACAAAAATAGTGGAAGCTTCAGTGTTGTCTTCCTCCAATTTACCAACAACGTATGCCCGCGAGCCAAGCTTTACCGGGGTGCCATCCACCGTGGCAAACGTGCCTTTCCCGGCCATTTCCACAAAACCACTGGTGGGCAGCGCTTCGGTTTGGTTGTAGAATTTGCTTAAAGCAAAACTCAGTGGGTGGATGGATTGCCGCGCCAGGGAAACAATCAATTGGAGTTCATGCGGGCTTAACGGTGTGCCAACAAACCGGATGTTGCTTTGGTCGGGTTTGGTTATGGTACCTGTTTTATCAAAAACAATGGTGTTTATTTTGGTCAGCTTTTCAATTACCTCCGTGTTTTTAATGTACATGCCCTTAAAGCCCAGCATGCGCATGGTATTGCCAAAAGTAAAGGGTAACGACAAGGCCAGGGCGCAGGGGCAGGCAACAATGAGTACCGAGGTAAGTACCAAAATGGCCGTGCGAAAATCGCCGAGGTAGAGCCATGCGGCAAAACCCAATAGTGCAATGGCAATAATCACCACTGTAAAATACACGCTTATTTTATCAATGATAGACACCAGTGATTTTTTGGTGTCGCCCCCTTTTTCGCTTTGGTTCCACAATTGGGTAAGGTGACTTTGCTTCACTTCCTTTTGCACCTGTATATGTATGGAGCCTCCGGTTTGCACCCCTCCGGCATATACGTTTTCGCCGGCTTCTTTTTTTACGGGGGTGGATTCGCCGGTTACAAAACTGTAATCGATTAAAGCCGTGCCGCTTACTAATTGTGCATCGGCCGGTATTAGTTCTTTATTGCGAATTAAAAGT
>JAUIMD010000482.1 GCA_030433225.1 Bacteroidia bacterium | reverse complement strand
CAGTATGGCAATAAACGAAGTCATGGCTATACCTACCATCGACATTACCGATACAATGAGCAGCACCTTTAGCAATACGCCTACCAGAGAAAGTAAGAAAGGACGTAACGAGGCATCCATGTTTCTTTTTTCCATGGCTTTACGCATGGTTCTCAAAATACCTTTAATAACCCAGAAACCAATAATAAGCGTGAGAATGGCCAGTAAAAATTTAGGACCATATGACATGATCAGTTCAATTGCCATGTCTTTGTACTTTTCCATGTTTTCCATAAAATTTTAGTTTTGTGTGTTAATTGAATTGTTTAGTATGAATTTCTGCTCATGTAAACAGCAGATTTGTTTTTAATGTTCAGTTGCCACGCGTTCTGTCTTTCTCCAAAAAGTATCCGGGTGGGCAATTTTCATTCTATTTATTTTCTCCTTAAACATAATGCTTCTAAATCTTTCTATCAGCTTGTTTCCTCTTGTTAAATACATACCTTAGTTGGTCAAATAACGATTAAAACCAGTCTGAAACTTAAAAATGTAATTTATCATTCCTTGTCAAAAATCAACGCATTAATTTTAAACGAAACAAATCCGGGAGGAATTAATCATTTGAAGTTTCAAGGTAAGTAAAAATATTGACGAATGGCGAAAGTGAAAGGTGCAATTGTTGTGGATGCTGAAATGTGCAAAGGATGTGCCTTGTGCGTGGTGGCATGCCCTACACAGGTAATTGCAATTGGGAAAAAAGTAAACTCGAAAGGCTATTTTCACACACATCTGGCGCAGGAAGATGGCTGCATAGGCTGTGCTCAATGCGCCATGGTATGTCCGGATAGTTGCATAACCGTGTACCGTGTAAAACTAGAAACAACGTAAGTATGGAAGAAGTAAGGTTAATGAAAGGGAACGAGGCCATTGCAGAAGCCGCCATCAGGTGTGGGTGCGATGGCTATTTTGGTTACCCAATTACGCCACAGTCCGAGGTGATGGAATGGTTGATGCAGGAAAAACCATGGGATACCACCGGAATGGTCGTTTTGCAGGCCGAAAGCGAGGTTGCATCCATCAACATGCTTTATGGCGGCGGTGGATGCGGAAAACGGGTTATGACCTCGTCATCAAGCCCGGGCATTAGCTTAATGCAGGAAGGCATCTCTTACATTGCAGGCGCCCAGATTCCCTGCTTAATTGTAAATGTAATGCGCGGTGGCCCGGGATTGGGAACCATACAACCCAGCCAGGCCGATTACGCCCAAACCGTAAAAGGCGGGGGGCATGGCGATTATAAAGTTATTGCCCTTGCTCCCGCATCGGTACAGGAAATGGCCGATTTTGTGGATCTGGCATTTACCCTGGCCTTCAAATACCGCAACCCGGTAATGATACTATCAGACGGATTAATAGGCCAAATGATGGAAAAAGTGCGGCTTCCGGCATACAAAAAGCGCATGAGCAATGCAGCAATAAAAGAGAATTTCCCCTGGGCTACCCTCGGAAAAAAAGAAAAAGAAGAACAAGCCATTATTACCTCTCTGCACTTGCTGGCCGAAGAGCAGGAAAACCACAACCACGTATTGCAACGTAAATACCGCCAAATTGAAGCTACTGAAACGCGATGCGAACTGCTGCAAACCCACGATGCCGAATACCTGTTGATTGCTTTTGGCTCGGCAGCCCGTATATGCCAAAATGCCATGCACACCTTACGCGATGAGGGAATTAAAGTGGGCCTGCTCCGCCCCATAACATTGTACCCCTTTCCCTATGAGGAAATTAAAAAACTTATCCCTGCAATAAAGGGAATTTTAGTGGCCGAATTAAATGCAGGCCAAATGGTAGAAGACGTAAAACTGGCCGTTGAAGGACGCACAAAAGTGGAACATTTTGGCCGGCTGGGCGGCATGGTATTTTCTCCTGCCGAAGTACATCAGGCCTTTTCAACAAAATTGCTGGAGGAACACGTATGAACATTAAAGAAATCATTCGCCCGGAAAACAGGGTGGCGCAAAAATCAAAAGTGCTCACTAACATCCCCACCCATTATTGCCCGGGGTGCAGCCATGGCGTAGCGCACAAAATTGTGGCCGAAGTTATAGAAGAACTGGGCATACAAAGTGAAACTATTGGTGTTGCCCCTGTAGGATGTTCGGTATTTATTTACAAATACCTGGATATTGACTGGCACGAAGCCGCTCATGGCAGGGCGCCTGCGGTGGCTACCGGAATAAAACGCTTATTGCCCGAACGCTATGTTTTCACCTACCAGGGAGATGGCGACCTGGCCGCCATTGGTACCGCCGAAACCATACATGCCTGCAACCGCGGCGAAAACATTGCCATCATATACATTAATAATGGAATTTACGGAATGACCGGTGGACAAATGGCCCCCACTACGCTGGCCGGCATGAAAACCTCCACCTGCCCATTTGGGCGCGACCCGAAAACCGCCGGCAACCCTATAAAAATGACCGACCTGGTAGCGCACTTGGATGGCACCTGCTATGTTACACGACAAAGTGTACATAAACCGGCCAACATAAAACGCTGCAAAAAAGCCATTAAAAAGGCGTTTGCAAACCAAAAAGAAAACAAGGGAACATCGTTTGTAGAAATTGTGAGCACGTGCAGCTCCGGGTGGAAATTGTCGCCCGTTGAAGCCAACCAGTGGATGGAGGAGAACATGTTTCCCTTTTATCCGCTTGGAGACTTAAAAGATATTTGATAAACC
>JAUIMD010000481.1 GCA_030433225.1 Bacteroidia bacterium | reverse complement strand
CTTACCATTACGTGTTGGTTGGTGTAAAAAGCGACTATGACCTGATGAAGGCCGAGTTTGGTGAATATGGTGAGGTGAACAAAGCCTGGACGGCAGACGATGTGAAAGGCTTCACAAAAATTTTAGGAATGCAGTTAAAAATCCACCAAAATGTGGTGAATAAAAACGCCGAAAAAGCATGATAAAAGCAGGAATAGTTGGAGGTGCCGGGTATACGGCCGGAGAGCTCATCCGGATTTTATTAAACCATCCGGATGTGATCATATCATTTGTGCAGAGCACCAGCAATGCCGGAAATAAAATTACCGACGTGCATGCCGGCTTGTACGATGAAATTGACCTGGAGTTTACCCCGGAATTGCCGTTAGATACCGTGGATGTCATTTTTCTGTGCATGGGGCATGGCATGTCCAAAGGGTTTATGGAAGAGAATGAAATTCCTGAAGGGCTGAAGGTAATTGACTTGAGCCACGATTTTCGATTAAAAGGGGAGCACGAGTTTATTTACGGCCTACCGGAGTTGAATCGTCGTGCCACCTGCAGCAGCAAATACGTTGCAAACCCCGGATGTTTTGCAACCGCCATTCAATTAGGACTTTTACCCCTTGCTAAAAATCTGATGCTCATTGATGATGTGCATGTGAACGCCATTACCGGTTCAACCGGTGCAGGTCAAAAACCTACGGAAACCAGCCATTTCAGCTGGAGAAACAACAACGTTTCGGTGTACAAGGCGTTTGAACATCAGCACTTGGGTGAGATTAAACAATCTTTACAGCAGCTGCAAAACAGCTTTACCCGAAATGTGAATTTTATTCCGGTGCGCGGTAATTTTTCAAGGGGAATTTTGGCTACCATGTATACCAAATGTTCCGTTGATTATGAGGAAGTAAAGAGCCTGTATGAGGAGTATTACAGCCGCGACCCCTTTACCATTGTGACCGATAAAAACCCCGACCTAAAACAAGTGGTGAATACCAACAAAGCCATTGTGCATGTAAAAAAGGTTGAAGGCCACATACTGATTATTTCAGCTATCGATAATTTAGTGAAAGGTGCCTCAGGGCAGGCTGTTCAAAATATGAACCTGATGTTTGGATTGGAGGAAACAACCGGTTTGCGGTTAAAAGCAGTGGCATTTTAATACTTCGGTATTGCAATGTTGCGCAGCCAATAACGTGTTTTTATAATTATGTTTCTTGTAAGTTGAGTTTTTAGTACTTTTTATTGGCTCGTTTTACTGCTGTTTCCTCCTTCCTTTTAAAAATATAGCGTGGCTTTGTGCCGCAACCCAATTAGAATTATGGATTTATTTAATGTTTATCCGCTTTTTGATATCGAACCCGTAAAAGCGAGCGGGTGTACCGTAACCGATGCCAATGGGGTAGAATACCTTGACTTGTATGGCGGCCATGCCGTAATTTCTATCGGGCATTCCCATCCGCATTACGTTGAGAATATTAGTAGTCAGTTGAAAAAAATTGGTTTCTATTCCAACTCGGTACAAATTAGTCAGCAAAAAGAACTGGCTAAAAAGTTAGGTGAACAAAGCGGTTATAACGACTGGCATTTGTTTTTGTGTAATTCGGGTGCCGAGGCCAACGAAAATGCGTTGAAGCTGGCTTCGTTTTACAACCAACGAAAAAAAGTAATTGCCTTTTCCAAAGGCTTTCATGGGCGAACTTCGGCTGCTGTAGCCATTACCGACAATCCCAACATTGTAGCACCCATTAATGCAAATCACGAAGTGGAGATTTTGCCGTTCAACGATTTGGACGCCTTTAAAAACAGCGTAAGCGATGAGGTGTGTGCGGTAATTATTGAAGGCATTCAGGGCATTGGTGGCATTCAAATTCCGGATGCTGAATTTTTACAGCAGGTGCAGGCAATCTGCAATGCCCAAAATATCGTGTTTATACTGGACGAAATTCAATCCGGATATGGCCGTTCAGGCAAGTTTTTTGCCCACCAGTATGCGGGGATCACTCCTGATGTTATTACCATTGCAAAAGGCATGGGGAACGGATTCCCGATGGGAGGAGTGCTTATACATCCAAAGTTTAAGGCTACGTATGGCATGTTGGGCACAACCTTTGGCGGAAACCACCTGGCTTGTGCTGCCGGCATTGCGGTATTGGATGTGCTGAAGAAAGAAAAGCTGGTGGAAAACAGTGCCTCCGTAGGTGAATTTTTGATGGAGCAATTAAAGCAAGTGCCCGGAATTAAAGAGGTGCGGGGAAAAGGCCTGATGATTGGAATTGAATTTGAACAACCCGTTAAAGAAATTCGCTCGGCCTTATTGTTTAAGCACCATATTTTTACCGGTGTTTCCGGCCAAAATGTAATACGCTTATTGCCGCCATTGAGTTTGACAATGGAGGATGCTCAGGCCTTTTTACAGGCTTTTAAAGACGTATTGCAAGGGGCGTAATTCTTTAAATTTTCCACGTTATTATCGTATAAGGTTTATTACCTTTGAATCTTTTTACGGCTTCCGCCCTTCGTTTGGGCGTTGAGCCAGATTACTCATTTAGGAAATATCTCAGGTATGAAAATAGATAAAATTGCCATTTTGGGAGCTGGTAATTTGGGCCTTTCCATTGCAAAAGGCCTTGAAATGTCAGGAATGATTACGCGTGATCACCTGGTTTTATCCGAAAAAAACCCAAACCGTAAAGAAGCCCTGGAGGCAGAAGGCTACGAAGTGTACTCTGATAATCCGGC
>JAUIMD010000008.1 GCA_030433225.1 Bacteroidia bacterium | reverse complement strand
GCTGCAGAATGCGGTACCTTTACACCTTTCGGGTTTCCGGTAGAACCGGAAGTATAAATGGTATATGCCAATGCATTGGCAGGTATTTCAAGTGCGGGATTATCGTATGTTTTTGCAAACAGATTAAAGTCAAACAAACCGCCTGCATCCACCAAAAGAATTGACGTGTCGCATCCGGCAAACTTCTCTTTTAACTCCTTATTGGTAATTAATAATTGTGCACCGGAATCCTTTATAATGTATTTTAAACGATCGTCCGGAAAATCGGGATCGAGAGGCAGGTAATTTGCTCCGGCTTTTAAAACCGCAAGAATCGTAATCAGCATTTGTTCGGTTCGGGGCAGGCTAACCCCCACAAAGCTGCCTTGTACATTTTGTTTTATTAAACTATGCGCCAGCTTATTGGCCTTATCATTTACTTCTTTATAGCTCAGCCGGTTTTTACCCGAAACCACGGCCTCTTTTTGTGGATATGTGGCTACGGTTTGCTCAAACATTTCGTGCAAACGTTGCGCAGGCAACGGGGCATCGGTTTTATTAAAGCGGCTTAAGGCCTTGGATGAATATTCCGAAATCAGGGCCAGTTCCTTAACGGGGGTTTCCAGGTGGTTTGAAATTTGCTCCAGTAAACGGATGTAATTGTGTTTAAGGTGAACGACGGTTTCCCGATCCAGCAGGTCAGCATTAAACTCAATTTCTCCCAGAATTCTACCTTTTTCCTCCCACATATAAAACGTAATATCCAAAGGAGAAATACCGTTTTTCACCACCATGCGTTCGCCTTCTACCTGGTTAAACGCCAAGGGTGGCCTGGGAGCATTTTGCCAGGCAAACATAATTTGAAATAAGGGATTTATATTCATAACCCGCTGTGGCTGCAGTGCATCCACTACTTTTTCAAAGGAAGCGTCCTGGTGGTCAAGCGAATCGATAATTACCTGCCGATGTTGCTGAAGCAACTCGTTAAATGACAACGAACGGTTCATTTTAAAACGGAAAACGATGGTATTCACAAAGAAACCAATCATGTTTTCAAACTGAGAACGAATGCGGTTACCGGTAGGCGTACCAATGCATATGTCCTCTTCGTTGCTGTACACGTTCAGCAGAGTACCAAAGGCCGTAAGCATGGTCATAAACAGGGTAGTGTCTGCCTGCTTTCCAATGCCTTTTAGTTTTTCGGTTAAATCAGCATCAAGTTCAATACCTTCCCTGCCCCCTTTGCCCGAAATGGCATGCGGACGTTTATGGTCAAACGGAAATTTGGTTTCAACCGGAATCCCATTCAGTTGCTTTTTCCAGAATTGTATTGAATCCGGGTTATTGATTTCATTCGGATGCTTTTCCTGCCATACGCTAAAATCTGCATATTGGAATTCCTGCGGGGGCAATGAAATGCGCTTCCCTTGAACCAGGTCATTGTAAATCTGCCCTATTTCTTTTGAAAATATGCCCCACGACCAGCCATCAAAAACAATGTGCTGTACCGTAAGGTGGAAGATAAACTTTTCGGCCGCCACTTTAAGAAGGGTAACCCGTATAAGCGGGTCCTTAGCCAGATTAAAAGTTTTCCGCGTTTCTTCTCCCAAAATGTTCTGCACCGCTTCGCCCGAAGGGTCTCCACCGGTTAAATCCCGAAACTGCAGCTCAAAATCTTTGGTATGCAGGCCACAAACCGGTTCTCCGTTTTTAGTGGTAATATAGCTTTTAAGGGCTTTGTGACGTTCGGTAAGCAGTTGGAAACTTTTATTCAAAATTTCCACATCAATTGGGCCATTTAGCACGTAAGTAAACGGGATGTTGTACGATGGATTGTTTCCATCAATTTTATGAATCAGCCAAAGGCGCTTTTGCTCGTTGCTTAATGGGAAAAACTCCGCATGGGTGGACTTTTCAATGTCGTTCCCCGGTTCCCCGCTTTTTTCTTTCAGTTGAAAGCCGGTGGATAGTTTATGGATTGTTGGGTGTTTAAAAATACTGTCTAAGGGCAGTTTAACCTGAAATTGTTCATTCATGCGCACCATCAATTGAGAGGCCAGCAAGGAGTGTCCGCCCAGTTCAAAAAAGTCGTCATGTATGCCAATTCCCTCTATCCCTAACAAGGGTTGCCAAATGGACACAATAGTGTTTTCCACCGAAGTGTTTGGCGCAACATAGGCGGTGGATAGCTGTGGCCGGGGATGCAACGCTGCTGCAGAAGTTTGCTTTTCCTGCTTGTCAGGGATTTCTTCTGTTTGTGCTTGTGGGGTATGCAGCACGCTTTCTGCGCCACCATCCACATAAATATTTTGAATGATTTTGGGTTCAAGCCAGTGGCGGTTTTGCTCAAACGGATAGGCCGGCAAGGGCACTTTAAACCGCTTTTCGTCGCCGTAAATGGTGTCCCAGTCGATGAATCCACCCGATACCCAATACTCGGACACTGCGTGGTATAGCGTATGTACATCGTTGGCTTTTGTGCGTGGATGGCGGATGGTGGAAATACACTTAAACGTTGAGCTTGTTTCAAATTGTGACAACAACATGGAAAGACTGTTGCCGGGACCTACCTCCATGAAAATGACCTCATATTCCGATTGAAAAATCTCCTGGATACCCGTAGAGAATTTTACGGTTGAACGGATGTGGTCGGCCCAATAATCCGGTGACATGGCCTGTTCTTTGGTAATCCATGTTCCAGTAACATTGGAAATAAACGGTATTTCAGGCTCGTTAAACTGTATATTACGGAGCGCTTCAACAAAGGGCGCCAGAGCCGGTTCCATTAAACTCGAGTGAAAAGCATGCGAGGTTTTCAGCAAAGTGGTATGCAGATTTTCCACCGTATTATTCAAGTGTTTTTCAAAATCTGCGATGGCTTCTTTAGTTCCCGAAACCACCGAGTATCCTGGTGCATTTTCCAAAGCCAATTCAATATTTTCGGGAAGCAAAGGCAAAAGCTGACTGGCAGGTAGGTTTACCGAAAGCATAGCTCCCGGATTTTGCGCCTGCATTATTTTTCCCCGGGTAGCTACCAGGAATAAGGCACCCTCAAAATCGAGTACGCCAGCCAGGGTTGCAGCCGTAATTTCACCAATGCTGTGCCCGGTAAGCGCGTTAGGAAATATGCCAAACTCAATAAGCAAACATGCGGTGGCGTATTGCACAGCAAACAACAGCGGTTGCGTATTGGACGTAAGGTTTACCTTTGCCTGCCGTTCGTCAGACTCGTCGCCAAACAATAACTCCAACAGGGGAAGGTCAAAGTTTTGGGTCAAGTAGGCATCCGCTTCGTCAATGATGTTTTTGTACAAATCAAATGACTCATAAAGCCCTTTCGACATGTTTACATACTGGCTTCCCTGCCCTGTAAACATAAAAACAACAGAGGGGTCAGAGAACTCCTGTTTGCCACTGTAGGCCGTGGCCGCTACATGATCCTCAAAATTACGTATCAGTTCTTGCTTATTGCGGCCTACCAACAGGGTACGGTGGGCATAAAAATTACGCCCGGTTTGCAAGGTATGTGCAATGTCGGCAATTTCCTGTTGCGTATGCTTTACATGCTCCACTAAA
Source organism: Bacteroidia bacterium (assembly GCA_030433225.1). Lineage (GTDB taxonomy): Bacteria > Bacteroidota > Bacteroidia > Bacteroidales > UBA5342 > JAUIMD01. The sequence continues at coordinate 11,334 of JAUIMD010000008.1, read as the reverse complement.
TTGCTGCTGAGTTTTTCCAGCGCAGGCACTTTTTTGGCAGTTAGCGGCAACAGGTGAATTTCATTTTCGCTGGGTTGAGTCGCATTACCGGCCCATTCCTCCAAAATACAATGGGCGTTGGTTCCTCCAATACCAAAGGAGCTTAAAGCGGCTCGCCTTGGCACACCGTCTACCTCCCAGTTTTGCAAAGCGGTGTTCACATAAAAGGGGCTGGTATCCAGTTCCAGTTCAGGGTTTGCCGTGTTGTAATTTATGCTGGGTGGAAGCTTTTTATATTTCAGCGCCATGGCAGTTTTTATAATTCCGGCTACACCGGCTGCCACATCGCAGTGTCCCATGTTTCCTTTGACCGATCCAATGGCGCAAAACTGGGTGTCCTGCGTATACTCCCTGAACACCTTGGTTAATCCTTTTATTTCAATCGGATCGCCCAGGTTAGTGCCTGTACCGTGGGCCTCCACATAGCTAATCGTACGTGGATTGATGTTTCCAAACTGCATGGCCATCGAAATGGCTTCGGCCTGACCATCGGCACTGGGTGCCATGTAACCTATTTTAAAGGAGCCGTCGTTATTAATGGCCGAAGACTTTATAACGGCCCAAATTTCGTCGTTATCGGCAACGGCATCCTCCAAACGTTTTAATACCACAACGCCAACCCCTTCACCAAAAACGGTTCCTTCGGCATCCTTATCAAACGGGCGACATGTACCCACAGCAGATTCAATTCCGCCCGGTTTAAACATGTACCCATGCCCGCGTGGATTCATAATGAAAGCTCCGCCTCCCAGGGCCACATCACATTGGTAATTTAATAAGTTTTGACAAGCCACATGAATGGCCACCAAAGACGTGGAACAAGCGGTTTGTATGTCGAAACTAGGACCCGTAAGGTTTAGTTTATACGATACTTTGGTGGTAAGAAAATCTTTATCGTTGTTTACAATGGTTTGAAATTCACCGTTGTTTTTTAACAGCTCGGGATATTGCAGTAAATTCTTCAGCAGGTAATTGTTCATGCTGCATCCGGCAAAAACACCCACAGGTCCTTTAGGATTATCGGGTGCCTGTCCGGCGTGTTCAAGCGCCTCATAACAAACCTCCAAAAATTTGCGGTGTTGCGGATCGGTCAGGTCAGCCTCTCTGGGGGTAAATCCAAAAAAGGAGGCATCAAACAATTCTGCCGTATGAATAAGACCGTTTACCGGCACAAAATGTTGGTGTTTACGGCTGGATTCGCTCACCCCTTTGGATGATAACTCCTCATCCGTAAATCTTTTCAGCAGTTCCTTTCCCTGACTGATGGCATCCCAATATTCTGTGATGTTTTCCACCCCCGGGAATTTTCCGGCCATTCCAACAATGGCAATGCCGTCTAAATTTTGTTGATCAGGTTTGTTGGCACTCATGATTAGCTTATTTTCGACGGTTTTTGAACTTGTTTCTCTGAGCCATTAATTTTGCTTTTTGTTCTTCATCAGAAAGCAATTTATTTTCATTGGAAGTGGTACGAATACTTTCCTTTTTAGGCTCCACACCTGAGACCTGACTCCCATTGGCGGCGGTTCCTGACAGTACATGCTGACATAAACTTTTTACGGTTGGATTTTGAAAAAAATCAAGGATTTTAATTTTAACTCCGGTAGTTTGGCTAAGTGAATTGATGATTTCAGGTATTAAAACCGAACTTCCTCCTATGTCAAAAAAGTTATCGCTACCCGAAATTTCATCCGTATCCAGGGCCTTTTTCCATTCGTTTAAAATCAGGGACTCCAATTCGAAGGCATCCATGGAAACCGCACTGGAGGATGAAGTCCCAACGCTGTTTTCTGCGCTTTTTAACGTAGCCAGGTTTTTCGCATACTGCGCCTGCAGTTGGGCAAAATCAATGGCTTGCCCATCATCTTTTACGCCGCCTACGATAAACAACTGCCTGAAAATGATATGATCAGGATTGTGCAACATCTCAAACCACTTTTGCAGCAGATTTTCAAGGGTTTCGGCCTTTAAAAATCCTTCGCGTACCAGTGAGCGGGAGATGTTCACATTTTCGGCATTTAGCATAGCTTTATCGCCTTTTAGCTGACTGTGCGCAGTGGTAATTTCAATGTCAACATTTTTAAACCCTGCCCGTTCAAAAAACAAGGGAAGCTGCCTGCCTACCAAAGGATTTCCACCTTCGTTAAAGCGTGACTTGTTGTATGCCGCAAACATTTCATCCAACTCAGGTATAACAGGATAAGTTAATACGTGGTAGGCAAAATCGTTGCTCACCACCACTAAAATACCACCCGGTTTCAGAATTCGGCGCAATTCGGAAAATGCTTTGTACGGATCCTGCAGGTGTTCTACCACCAGTCGGGTTACCGCAAAATCGACACTTTCGTCGGGCATATCAATATCGTAAATGGAACCTTGTAAAGGTGTATACAACTGTTTTCCATCCTGTTGTGCATTTTTACTCAAAATTTCGAACAGGTAGGGATCAATTTCAAGTGCTGTAGCTTTACAGTTTTTAAAGCGTTTGAGGATGTTTACCATCAGGTAACCGGGCCCACTTCCGCATTCAATGATGCGCATTCCGTCTTTGAGGCCAAGTTTTTTAAATGCCTCAAATTCTTTATCAAAAAACAGTTCAACCTGTGCTTTAAGCCGTTGAACTTCCAGTTCTTTATTTTCGGTGAAATTTTCTAATTGGTAAGATCCTTTCATAATTACACATTTTAGGTTTATGTAGAATTATTATTGATAACAAAATTAAAATTTAATTAGTTCTGTGTCCACATCAATAATTTCAAATTGAAATAAAAATCCTAGGTTTTCGGTTGAGTATCGGGTATCCAAGGATGTATTGATTGGGTTTTTCATATTCACTTATAACAGTACATTTGTGGTAAGGTAGGTCTTTTCTATCTGCCTGTCAACGTTAAAAAAATTCAAGAAAAGATGGTGCAAAAATTATTTAAAATTCTGGGAGTATCCTTTTTGGTTTTAGCAGGCAGTGTAACCGTGTTTTTGGTTTCCACCGGCCGCTCAGTAAGAGATGCTGTGGAAATGCTTCCACTGGGCGTTTACAGCATAAGCGAACAAATGGATTTTGATGGCTATACCCTGAATGTTCGGGACTATGGAAAGGGCAAACCTACCGTAATTATAGAACCGGGATTGAACTGCGGCATGCATTGGTATTATGAGTTGCAAATGGATTTATCAAAATCATACCGTACGCTTTGTTACAACCACCCCGGCATCGGAAATTCTACAATGAATGAAAATCCAAGAACACTCCCCTATTACGTGGCCGAACTAAAAGCCCTCATGCACCAAAAGCAACTTACTCCTCCGTTTGTGCTTATCGGGCACTCACTGGGTGGACATATTATCCGGTATTACGCGCATTTGTATCCGGATGAGGTAGCAGGCCTTGTATTTATTGATGATACGCATGAGGACTGGTTTACGTACGTACGCCATACGTGGAATGCAGCCGACAGTACTGAATATTTTAATTGGTGGAACCCGGAAATTAATGTGCAAAAGTATAGAGCCGGAGGTTTGAGTGAATTGCGCGAGTTTGAAGCAAATTGCGATTCTATCCGTGGAATTGAAATTCCTTCTCACATACCGGTTTTAATGTTTACCGGAAATACTCAAAACCATTACCGTACCGACAGCCTTGAACAACGTGATGATAAATATGCCTGGGCCAAACTGCAGGCCGGCATTTTAACGAATGTAACCACCGTAAAGCATGTAATTGATTGGGAAACGGGGCATAGCCTACACCGGGATAAACCGCATGAGGTACAGGCAGAGATTAAGGATTTTATACAAACCCAGGTTAAATATTAGCCCGTCGGGTCACCATCTTTTCTACAAAAATATTATAGATAAAATATACATTTCCAATTAAATAGCGACGCCACATTCGTTTGGGTTCTTTAATCAAACGGTACAGCCATTCCAAGCCAATGTTTATCATCCAGTGCGGAGCCCTTTTAACCGTTCCTGCATAAAAATCAAAAACCGCACCAATGCAACAGATATGCCCGGTTTGCAAAGCTTCATAATTTTGATCGGCCCATTTCTCCTGCTTGGGCGCTGTCATTCCTACAAATAAAACATCCGGGGCAAAGTCGTTCACCTCCTTAACCATGGCTGCATTGTCTTGGTCACTGAACACCGGCTTAAAGGGCGGAGAATAGGTTTTCACCTGCACATTGGGAAATTCCTTTTGCGCACGGGCATAGATTTTTGCCAATACGGCTTCACTACTTCCCAAAAACATGCATTTTCCCCCGGAGGCGTTCAGGCGTTTCATTTCGTAATAAAACAGGTCGGCGCCGGCTATTTTTTTTAGTTTTTTCCCTTTTAACAAACGCAAAGCCATTACCACACTTACCCCATCAGGAATTAATACATCGCAATGCAAAAGCGCATTATTAAAGGCATTATCTTTTAACGAAACGTTATAGGAAAAGGCATTGATCGTACCTATCAATAATTTTTGATCGTTTGGTAAGGAGTTTAATTCTTTATCAAATACATCAAACTTTCTAAGCATATCACATCGTATTTAGGTATTGTTGAGGGCTAGGAACGCTCCCGGGTAACATTACAAAACAGGTGCCCGGAGGGGTTACTTTGCCAATATATTTTTATACGTATCCAGCATTACTTCAGCCTTATGTGTCCAACTGTGTTTAAGCTGGTGCGCCTCACACGCTTCGGAAAACTGAAGAATACGAGCGCGGTTATGAAACAAACCTTCCAGGAGTTCGGAAAATTCGGCAATCGATTTTTCGGGGGTGGACAGGTTAATTTTTGCCCCTACCGATTCATCCACCACATCTCCCTGTCCGCAGGTATTAAAACATACCACCGGCAGTCTGTTTCCAATGGCTTCAAGTACAACGTGCGGGGTACCTTCGGCTACACTGGTAAAAAAGAATACATCGCTTGACCGCATTAATTCCTGCACCCTGGCGTGGGGAATAAGTCCGTACCAGATACACTTTTCCTGTATTCCCAGGTTTGCAGCCATTTGCTTGTAAAATTTTCCTTCCTCACCGTCGTCTTTACCCACTACATGCAGGGCTACATCCAGGTGTTTTAGTTTCGCAATTACCTCCAATGCCAATTCCAGTTGTTTTCTGAAATCGAATTTACCAACCCAAAGCAAGTTCAGGGTTTCCCCCTCCTTTGAAAAGGTTACATTGGCAGCTTTTGAGGGGTAACATCCGGTTTCGTTCAACAAAATGGCATCCTTTCCAAAGTATTTTAGCAAGGCTTCACGGGTATTGGAAGAGGCAGCAAACAAGGCCTCTGCATGGCTTACTGCTTTTCTCACCCTTTGAGCCCCCATAAGTTGCCCCTTTGTAATGAGGTTTTTCAACCGAATAAAAGCCTTCACCTTAAGTCCGGCATTTTCGGCATATGCCAACGGAAATTTTTCTTTGGCATCCAAAGGTCCCCAAACAAAGGGTTTCGACTTAATTTTCCAAAAATAACCGGGCTCACGAAAACCAATCATGTTCAACTGATGTACCACATCGATGGGTTCTTTTTTTACAATCGTCTGCCCGAGTTTCAGGGCTCTTTTTTGCCATTTTCGGTAGTGGTAGTAAAAGCGCCAATCTCCCTGGTTCCAGCACATGTGACGTATTTCGTCGGTAACAGGCAGGTAATAAAAGGTCACGTTTTCCTTTACCTCAAGGGTTGCCATTACCGTTTCAATTTCTGTTTGCCATTCGCCTTCGGTTATTACATGTAAACGGCAATACCGGGCCAGGTTAACAATCCAGTTCCAGGCCATACCGGGTTCCGACCCCATATTAGGCGCACAAGCGTATGCATTTACCAATACATTAATCATGATCTATGGCCTTGGTTAGGTACTCCAACGATTTCTTTTTCTCATCCAGAAGAGTTGCGCGTGCTTCCACAAAATCTATTTGTGGCATTCCTAGTTGTTTGTCAACAATGCTTTCCTCAAAAATAAGTTGTTGCTCAAGGTTTACCAGGCGTAAAAAACTTGACAAACGCGAATTGTTCTTCTTCTTTTTTGATAAGATGGTGTAAAAAGGAATTTCAAAATTTACGGAAAATGCCGTGCCGTGAAAAGAGTTGGTCAGCACCAATGCCGCATTTAAAAACAAGTGAATGTATTCTGCCGGACCGGCATCCAACACATTGGTAATGCCCTCGTCTTTTTCCGCCATAAGAGGTCGTTTGCAAATTCGCAGCACCGGTAAGCCCGTTTCGTTCGATAGTACGCGAGCCTGGTTTACAATTCCATTGGAAGTGGACAATTGATAAATGAGAATATAGCTGGGCGGATAGTTGTAGGATTCGGTGGTATTGACAACCTTCATCCAGTTTTCTTTGGTTAACAGCAAGGTTGGATCTAAAACCTGAGTTACTGTTTTATCGGGAAGCAGTTGTTTTACCATGGCTACGCCCTGCGTTTCCCGCACACCAATCTCGTCGAGGTTGCTCAACAACTCCCGGTAAATGTTTTGATATTCAGGCTGAATTTCTGCCACACCAAAACTGGATGCGTAGGAAATCTTTTTCATTTTACCCTTTGCAAAGGTTAAAAAGTATGGCTTTAACGAGGTTCCCGTGGCAGGATTCCACAATTGGTCGCTTCCGGCAATTACCACATCGTACGGTAAGTTTGCATCGTAAAGTTGTTGAAAGCTTCTGTATTCCTTCGAAAATTGGGTATGCTTCCGGTGAAAATCCACAAAACGTTTCAGCTTGCGTTTCAGATTTCCACTAAATAAAGGAAGTATGGTTTCATAAATAAAAGGGGTAAAAATATGGTATAAAAAATACGCCTTTATTTTATACGATTTTGGAAAGTTGGTTAGCGGTTTCGAAGCTTTGGAAGGTATGTGTCTGCTGTTTTTATAGTACAGGTAGTTGATTACTTCCGCATCGTATCCTAAATCTGCCAGCTTTCTTTGCAAAGCAAAGGCCTGTAATTCAGCACCAAAATTATACGTTTTACAAACTGTTACTATTCCAAGTTTTTTCATGGTTTACGCAAGGTTTCTGTCCTGTCAGGAGTTACTTGTTGTGAGATTCGTTTAAAAAGTCGAGGTGTTGTTTTTTATCTGATTCGGAATTAAACCGGTCTTTTATTTTTTTGGCAGGAACGCCGCCCCAAATTTCACAGGCAGGAATGTTTTTGGTAACCAGGGATCCGGCTGCCACAACGGCACCTTTTCCAATGTGTACACCGGCCAGAATTATGCTTCCATGCCCTATCCACACATCATCATCTACCCGGGTAACCTCATCGGTACCGCGAGGCGAGTCCCAAATGGCTAACCCCGGAATATGGGTTTCGTGGTCATATTTTCCTACAAAACATACCCTGGCTGCAATCAATACGTTGTTTCCAATTTCCACATCGGTTGAAACACTGCACAATTTACCAAACTGTACTTTGTTGCCGAGCGTTATGTGGCGGTTTTTAGCAAAACGCGTATGCGACATTACCCGCACAAAACCGTTATACTTCACCCATGGAAATTTCACATGAAAAAAGTACCAGGTTCTCAGGTTATTCACAAGGTAATTGAGTACAAACTTTGGTTTGCTAACGCCCTTAGGGATATTGGTATATTCTATTTTCACGCTATTCAGTTATGGTTTTAAACGTCAATACGTACGCATCAAATTCACGAATCATCAGATTTTTTTTATCGGGATTAAAGTCAGCATATCTACGAACACCGCTGCTCAATGTTTCCACAAAATCCGGCTTATTCAGCGGGTCAAAAATTTCACCGTTTTTTCCTTCATCAATAAAGTCCAATGCCCCAATATATCTACTTGCCAAAACCGGACAGCCATAAATTAATGCTTCATTCACTACGGCACCAAAGGGCTCGTATCGGCTTGGCAAAACAAACAAATCGGCCAGTACATACCAGCTGTATAAATCACCCCCGGCGCAAAAGCCTGCAAAATGCACCTTATTCTCAATGCCCAGCTGCTTTGCCTGCTCCATTAATTCCTGTTCTTTGGGCCCTTTTCCAACAAGCACCAAAACAGTATCCTGCAAATTGGCTTCTGCAAAGGCTTCCAATAACACATCCAAACCTTTTACCTGGGCCAAACGCCCCACATAAAGCAGGCATTTTTTATGGTGGATATTGTATTGTGCACGTAAGTTTTGTGCCTTTAGTTTAAGCTCGGGTAACTCAAGCCGCAACGATTTTGGGTTTTGTATGTTCGGGCAAATGCCGATGTTCAAATGGCGAAACCGCGATGCATACCATGATTTTACCTCTTCGCTGTACACGACCAGCCCTGTGGAATGCTGCAACACCTTTTTTCGGATAAGTGCTTTTACCCCGCCTGCGCTTTTGGCCATTTGCACATTATCTGATGTGGTTATAATCAGCTGATAAGAAAACAGTTTTAAGCGTTTAAAAAGCGAAAGGAAATAACTGCTGGGTGAATATTCGTGCGAAAAAACCACCGCGGGTTTATGTTTTTTCAACAACCGAAGCAGTCCCAGCCTTACGGGACGAGCGCCAATTTTAAATCCTACATTATAAAAAGTGTGCGGTACGTGCAGTTTTGACACCAGCAGGTCGCGGTCGTATTTAAAATTTTCAATCTCTGCATCCAAAAAAATAATATGCAGGTCGTAGTACTTCCCCATTTCATTGAATACATCAATTCTCCAGGGAGGCAGGTAGGTATAAAATATGACAGCTTTAGGTTTCATTTTTTACTTTGTCGGTACCTTATTCGTCAGTTTTCCCCATAAATACATCAAAGGGTTGTTTACACACTTTAACGAAATATTGGAGGATTGGTTTGCCGAACCCCCATTAAAAAAGTGGTTTTTAATTTTTGTACCTATCCCAAATGGATGGGAAAAAAGTTTTTAGCCAGAGCATGGTAAAGGAGTATGGATAATACAACGGAAAATGTTTTCTGATGTAATACAAGTACTCGCTGTATGCCAAGCCTTTAGGACTTTTCAGAAATTGAATACGTTGTTTCAGCGACTTTTTTCCTGATTCCCACGTTACCCCATGATCGTTTATGCACACCCCTCCGAAACCGGGGGTAAGGTAAACCGGAATCTTATATTTTTTTGCCGAAAGGGCATAATCGTAATCGGCAATGCCATGCGTAAAGGTGGTATCAAATATTCCCATTTGTTTTACCACCGATCCATCCACCCAAAGAATATTGGCATTGGTCATGTCGCAAGGTTGCGGTTTATCAGTAGGCTGTATTCTTTTTGCCTTCATAATAAAATGATTTTGCAAAATTACAGCCCCACCGTAGGTGTACTTTTTACTGTGTTCATCGAAGGTGGCCGAGGTGTAAATTCCTTTCTTGCCTTTTTCGCTCAGGGCTACTTTTTCGGTTTCCAAAATTCCGTTTAAAAAGGTTGGAACCAGCTCCACATCATCGTTAAGCAGCAGGTAGGCATCAAAGGTATCTTCCGAGCGTGCGGTATTCCACGCCATTCGCATGCCACCTGCCCAAAACAAACTTCCACTACCCCGTATCACCTGTACTTGAGGAAATGCCTCCTTTACGGCATCGGCAGTACCATCCGTTGATCCATCATCCACCAGGTATACCTTTGTGGAAAAATTTCCGGGCCATTCGGCATTGTACATGGATTTGAGGCAGGCAATGGTTTTATCTTTTCGGTTAAAACACGTAAGGAGTACAGCAATTTTTCTTTCTTCCATAAGCTTGTTTTTCTGCATATTAATATACTGAAATGCAGCATACAACACGGGCGCAGCTACGTTACGAACCTGTATTAGTGCTTAGCGCAACTTCAAATACCCGTTCTACTTCCTTGTTTAGGTTTTGTACGTATTGTACAGATGCTTCTTTTAACGCACGCGTTTCTTCTTTGTTTGCCAGTGTGTACTTTATTTTTTCCTTAAATTCTTCGGCATTGTGTGCGGAAAAAATCGGGGCATTGTGCCGGTCAAAAATTCCCTCCATACAATGCTGATGCGAAATAAGTACTTTACCGTAGGCCATGGCCTCAAACGATTTTATTTTTAGTCCTGACCCACCGTAGGTTGGATTTATGGCTAAATCACCCAGGGAATAAAAATCAGATAGCTCATCAAAACGTCCCAGAAGTTCAATGTTGTCTTTCCCTTCCAAATGCGTGAGTTTTTTACAAATGCTTCCCCCGATAAGGAGTTTTACATCCACTCCCTCTTTACGCAGCGGGGTATAAACTTCCGTTACAAACCAATTTAACGACTCCAGGTTGTGTGTATTCGGCCCCCCGAAATACAGCAGGGCGTTGTTGCCCACAAAACCGGTTTTACAAATAGGAAAATAACTGTATGACGTTAATATGTTGGTACTTGTAAGGTAGCTGTAATACACGGTTTCATTTTCCTGGATGGAAAGCACAACATCGGCACGGCTCAACGCCTTACCTTCCTGTGTTGCGGTAATGGAGTATATTTCTTCTTTGGTGCGCTGAAACCTTCGGGTAAAAATATCGTGCGTGTACAAAACTTTGGTGGCACGCGTAAAGTGGCGCATCACCTTTGATATGTATACGTAATTGGTAACCACGGCATCAAATTTTTCGTGCAATTTTTGTTTGTGCACAAATGCTTTCATTCCCCAGGGGTCAAACACATCTAAGGTATAATACCCTGTAAGTTTAAAGTAGGTGCGACGAATTAGGTGTTCGTATATTTTTTGAACCAGTTTCTTTTTAAAAATGAATAAACGATCGCCCCAAAACTCCTCCATGGCGCGGGTATCTACCTTTGCATTGTGGTTTAATATCCACAAAAAAGATACCTGATAGCCCATGTTTATAAGCATTTCGCAATACGCATTGATGCACGAACTGCTACCGGATGTAACCGGATGTGACGGAGTACCTGAAATGATCAGTATATTTTTTTGTTTCATACGTTTAGATGCTACGCATTTTTTTGTTCGGGAAGAACTTTATTGCGGTTAAAAAAAACATATCCATTGGACGATTCAGCTAAAGCTGCTCCTCCGTTTTTTTCAAAATCCAGTTCCAATAGATACAGGCAGAAACTGTTTAATATTACGGTGGTGGTAAGCGTATGAGAAAGCAGGAATGCACCAAAAGTCCACAAAATAAACAGTTTGGCATACATAAACTGGGGGGAAACTTTGTGTGTAACCACTTTATACAATAGCGCGAGGTATAACAACACCCCAACCAAGCCAAAATTGGCAAACAGCCCCACAAAACCAATGTCCTGCACAAAATACCCTTTAGCCTGTATGCTGGCACGGTACGCACCAAAAGCACTGTCAGCATTCGGT
>JAUIMD010000480.1 GCA_030433225.1 Bacteroidia bacterium | reverse complement strand
CCATGATAGAGGGTAAAGAGGAGATTACCGTTAAATTTCAGGCGATAAATGCCACTAATTTTGCGGGTGGTTTGTTTTACGTACGCCTGTTGCAGCCCTTGCAACCAACCGCTGTAACGGACATTTTAAAAGCCGCACAAGGCTGGAGGGCTTTTGCCTCAGCCGGGCAGGTGGTGGCAGAGAATTTGCCCGAGTCAGGCACCCTAAGCTTGTACAACCTGAAGGGTGAACGAGTGTACCAGGCTGGCATTACAGGACCCACCATGGTTCTTAAGGCACCGCAAACCGGTATGTACATAGTAGTACTTAACCACAATGGCGTGCATACAACGCAAAAAATAACCGTAAAGGTTACCCGCTAATGCACGTATGCCCAAGAACGAAGGAAATAACTTAAAAATGAAAGAGCCGGCATGGGCGATTTACTTAACGACCACATGGCTCTTACTAAAAATTAAACACATGAAAATTACAGGATTACTAACTACAGGCCTGCTATTGAGCCAGCTTATTTTTGCCCAACACAAACTGGTGGTTCAGGCCAACGAAAAAGGGCCGGCCATCCAACCCCACATGTACGGCGTGTTTTTTGAAGACATTAACTTTGGTGCCGATGGTGGCTTGTATGCCGAGCTCATTAAAAACCGTTCGTTTGAGTTTCATCAGCCATTTGTTGGTTGGCTGCCCTTTGGCGAAGTTACTGTTGATAGCATGAATCCATGTTTCGACAGGAACCCAAACTACGTGCACCTGCACGAAAAAGGCCTGCGCAGAGGCACAGGCTTGGAGAACGAAGGGTTCAGGGGCATTGGTTTCAAACAAAATGATGCCTACAACTTTTCGTTTTTTGCCCGGTCTTTGGATGGGGCCGCAAAAAAGTTTCGGGTAGAATTGGTAAGCAGCGAAGAGCATATTATTGGCCGCGGTGAAATTACCGTAGAGGGTACCGAATGGAAGAAATACACCACCTCACTTACGGCCAGGCATACCAGCGCCAAAGGCAAATTCCGATTGATTTTAGAAACACAGGGGGAGGTTGATGTAGACCACATTTCATTGTTTCCGGCACAAACCTGGATGAACCGCGAAAACGGCTTACGCAAAGATTTGGTGGAAGCCTTGTATGAATTAAATCCGGGGGTGTTTCGTTTTCCGGGAGGATGCATTATTGAAGGCAATACCCTGGATACACGCTACCAATGGAAAAACAGTGTAGGCCCCGTTGAAAACCGTCCGCTCAACGAAAACCGCTGGAACTATACCTTTAAACACCGTTTTTTCCCCGACTATTACCAAACCTATGGATTGGGTTTTTACGAGTATTTTTTACTGAGTGAGGATTTAGGGGCAGAACCTTTGCCGGTAATCAGCTGCGGATTGGCCTGCCAGTACGAAAGCACCGAATGCGAAGAAGTACATGACCTGGGGCCATACATACAGGATGCAGTAGATTTAATTGAATTTGCCAACGGATCGGTAGATACCAAATGGGGCAAGGTGCGCGCCGATATGGGACACCCGGCTCCGTTCAACCTGAAAATGCTGGCCATTGGAAACGAACAGTGGGGCGAGGGATATGTGGAACGCCTCATTCCGTTTATGGAAGTGTTACGGGAGAAGCATCCTGAAATACAGATTATCGGAACGTCAGGCCCGGGCTCTGATGGCGACAAATTTGACTATTTATGGCCCAAAATGAAAGAACTGGAAGTAGACCTTGTGGACGAACACTATTACCGCAGTCCGGAATGGTTTTTGGAGAATGCTGCCCGTTACGATTCATACGACCGGGAAGGGCCTAAAGTTTTTGCCGGAGAATATGCTTCACACCATAAAACGCGCAACAATAACGTAAAAGCTGCCATTTCGGAGGCTGCATTTATGACCGGATTGGAGCGCAATGCCGATGTAGTTCACCTGGCTACCTATGCCCCGCTTTTTGCCCATGTGGATGCCTGGCAGTGGAAGCCTGACATGATCTGGTTCGACAACCTTTCGGTAGTGCGAACTCCAAACTATTATGTGCAGCAAATGTATGCCACCAACAACGGCACCCACGTGTTACCCATTCAGGAAAACGGAAATAACCTGACCGGGCAAAATGAACTGTATGCCAGTGCAAGTTTCGATAAGCATTCCAACGAAATTATTGTAAAAGTGGTGAACGCCTCCTCTGATATGAAGGAAATAGAAATTTCTTTGGCAGGACTTAAAAAATCCATTGAAGGGCAAAGGGTGAAAATTACCAGCTTGCAATCCAACCAGGAGGAAGCCATTAACACGTTGGAGGCACCAAATACCATCATTCCAACACAAACCGTTACCCTGGCAAACAAAGCCGGGTTTAATTTTAGGGCCAACAGCAACGGGTTTTATGTGTGTCGCATTTCTGTACGCAAATAAGCAATTCAAACAATTAACAATAAGAAATGAAAAATCGGTTTAAACATATATTGCTTTTAGGTGCCTTGCTCCCCCTGGGCATTCTGGCCCAATCCAAACCAGTGCTGGAAACCTTCCCTCTGTTGGATGTTCGCTTACTGGACGGCCCCTTTAAAAAGGCCATGATGACGGACATGGATTACATTTTATCTCTGGACATGGACCGTTTGCTGGCCCCCTACCTTAAAGAAGCCGGCCTTCCCCCAAAGGCCGAAAACTACACCAATTGGGAAAATACCGGGCTTGACGGACACATTGGCGGCCATTACCTTTCTGCCTTATCCATGCTGTATGCCG
>JAUIMD010000479.1 GCA_030433225.1 Bacteroidia bacterium | reverse complement strand
CCACATTAATTACCCCACCCATAGCATCAACACCAAACTCAATGGGAACTACGCCCTTATACACGTCAATACGCTCAATTAAAGAAATGGGAATGGAGTTTAACGAAAATGCAGAACCCAGAGAAGAAGCCGGTACCCCATCAATAAAAATGGTGACTGCCCGGCCCGATAATCCGTTTATGTTGTAGGTGGCACGAGAACCCAAGCCTCCGTTTCTTCGAACGCGTACACCCGGCACCCGATCTAAAACGGTATTGGGGTCGATGGAAGAAGATTGCAATTTGCGGGTATCGATTGAGGTTACTGCAAAACCACTTCTTTCAATGGCTTCGGAATCCGTTTCGCCTTTTACCTCCACCTCTGAAACCATCATGGCGCTGCTTTGCAGGTTTTCGGTTAACTCTACATAATTGGATTCGGGGGCAATTTCTACGGTTTTTTGTTCAAATCCGATGGAGCTAATTTCCAGTACAACTTTTTCTTTTTTAAGGGTATTGAGGGTAAAAAAGCCCTTTTCGTCGCACATGGTGCCCTTTAAAGTGGCAGTTTGAATTACCGTAGCAAAGGGTACGGGGCGGTTATTCTCATCAAAAATATTACCGGCTATAGTCAGCCCGTTTTGAGCCGTTAGAAAGGAGGTATACAGCAAGCCAAACACTACCACAAACCAGCCAGGGCAACTGAAATTAATTCGGGGTATTCGTATGGATTTTGGTACACTTCTCATTTTCTTCCTTTATGTTGTCACAAAGAAAGACTCCTTAAAAAGTGTTTACAATCCCTATAAATAGGGAAATCGATGGTGGGAGTTTGGGGAGGTGAAGCGTGTGCAACGTTCAGGAGATACCGTGCCGGCATTTCTTAAAAGACACTAAACCTATGATTTATTGATATTTACACCAATAAATGTCCGGCATCAGTTTCACATTCGGGGAAAGAAAATATACAGAACCAGTCTGCTTAAAAGAATTTTTTTAACAAAAATATGGCATCACACAGAAGTGCGAACGCGTATAAAACTCAATCACTTGCGATGAAACGATTTAATTTCAGCAAACAAAATAAGGCAAAAAAGAGAGCGGCATTTCCTAAATACATCAGGCCTTTTTCACAAACTCCGATTTTAATGCCATCGATCCAAAACCGTCAATTTTACAGTCGATGTTATGGTCGCCCTCCGTTAAGCGGATGTTCTTGACTTTGGTTCCTGCCTTAATCGGTTTTGGAGCTCCCTTTACCGGTAAGTCTTTTACTACCACTACGGTATCGCCATCCACCAAGGGGTTACCATTGGCATCTTTTACCATCAATCCGGACTCTTCTTTTACCTCACCTGGATTCCACTCATGGTTGCATTCGGGGCAAACATACAAGGCTTCACCCATGGCATATCCGTACGGCGATTCACAAACAGGGCAGGGTTTCATTTCTTCTGACATTCTTCTCGTCTTAAAATTATTTCGCAAAAGTAGGTGTTTAGAAGTGTTTGAACAGCTTAAATTCCAATATTTATCCCCAGGGTCCATTCTTTGGGAATTCCCTGAAAGTTGTTATCAAATCCCGTTTCTGACCAAAACGTATCCAAAGAAATGTTGGGATCGGCCCCTTGATAGTTGGTCCAGGTGTACAGATTTTTTGCCGTAACATATGCGTTTAAAAAATTCACATGCAATTTGGAGCATAGCGCTTTCGAAAAATCATATTTTATGGTGATGGCCTTGAAACGAATAAACGAGCCATCTTCAATGAACCTGCTTGACCCCAGCCAATTGTAACCAGCATTGTACAATGCCCGTGGGATGTTGAATTCATCCCCGTCCTTTCGCCATCGATGAGAAGTTTCCGCGCTTTGGTTGCTTTTGGTGTATAGGTTGGTGAGCGACATGTTGGCCAAGTTTACTACGTCATTTCCATACCGGAAGTTAAAGAATACACCCAACCACAGGTTTTTATAACGTAAGGTGGAACCGGCTGTACCTGAGAAATACGGATGCACATTCCCCAATTTTACCACATCGTTTTCATCGATACTTCCATCGTAATTTACATCGGTGTATTTGGCATCGCCCCCTTTAAATTGATACTCATCACTTGTGCCCAGCCCAAAATACATGGGAACAGCTTTGCCATTTTGATCTATCACGATGTTTCCGTTTGCATCCCGGGCCACCGGAGCAGACTCCTGAATGCCGGGAATAAATTCGGAATACTGATAAACACCTTCGAAAGTATACCCATAAATATTTCCGTAGGTTCCATCCTCGTTTAGGGGATTGTAAAAGGTTCCCAGGTAAGGAACTCTATTGTAGTTCACGTAATTGGATGTGGCGCTGGTGTGGATGTTATATACATCCGCCTTAAGGTTCCATCCAAAATCTTTTTGGTTGATAATGGCGACATTCACTGAGGCTTCCCAGCCTTTTTCATCTTTTACCTGATTGGCGAGAATATTTTGATCATACGCCAAATGCCGATCTTGAATGCGATCATGGGCCAGTTCGGGATAGTTGTGCCTCCAAAACCGATTAAGGTAGATCATAAGCCGATTTCCTTGAAACAGATTCAGGTGCATGTACACATCCGTTTTTTGAAACGAAGTGGAATTAAACCAGCCAAACTCCGGATTCTCAAATTGCGTATAGCGCGTTCCAACCGTAAAATGGTTCAGGAAATGGAAAGACCGGGTAAAGTTTTCGTTTGATAGAACCCATTGGCCACTCAGGGAATAATTGGTAAAAAAGT
>JAUIMD010000478.1 GCA_030433225.1 Bacteroidia bacterium | reverse complement strand
CAAACCTACTCCCAATACAACCAGGGCAAGCCCCGTATAAAAAGCCCACAGATCGGTAAGTACCAGCACGGCATGCCCCATTACCAAAATAACGGCTCCCAGCATTACGGATTTTTTTTGCCCTAGAAGCTTGTCGGCAATCATTCCACCCGGAATGGACATAATGTAAACCAGCATGGTGTACCAGCCGTACAATGCCAGCGCTTCCTTTTGAGTCCACCCCAGCCCTATGCCTCTAAAATCGGCTCCTTCAATGGTGGAGGCGGTCATGTACAACACCAGTAAGGCGCGCATACCGTAGTACGAAAAGCGCTCCCACATTTCGGTACCAAATAAAATGGCCAGCCCAATGGGATGACCAAAAAATGCTTTATCTGCTTTATTCACATTCATGCTTTAAAATTTTACGCAATTCGTTTAAATGTTCCAAAAACTCAGGCCAGGTTAACGCTGGTTTGTTTTCACCTCACCATTCCAAATAATCTATTGCCGGCAAAGGGTTACTTTACCCGCTTTTCTTTTCATCCGAAAGAAAGCACAAAAGTAACAAAAATAGCTTTCTGCCACACGGTTATGACAAATGTCATCTATTTGATAAGCAATCCCGAATTCCTCCTACCAAATGACAGCATGGCAATAAGCATCAAATCTCTTTAGCACTAAAAAAGGGGGCACAAATCTGTAAAAATTCGCATACCATCATGGCCGTTGCCCCCCACAACACCTCACCGTACAAATCGTAATACGGCATGGCATAATCCACCTGGTTACGGGTAAGTATAAAATGCTGAATTTTCGCCTCCTGCCAAAGGTAGGTAAGTGGAGCCCTGATGATCGATTTTACTTCGTACGTATCGGGCACCAGGTTTTCGGCCCGGGGCAACACCCCAACATACGGATGCACAATGTGATTGCTACGCTCGATGTACAAATCAGACAGTTTGCCCACTCTACGAATTAAGGAGGTGTCAAGGTTGACTTCTTCGCGGGCTTCACGCAATGCTGTTTGCCAAAGGTTGGCATCCGCTTTTTCCTTTTTACCTCCCGGAAAACTAATTTGCCCACTATGTGCACCGTTGTATTCCTGGCGCTTTATAAATACAATATGCGGGATGTCTTTTTCGGGATACACTGCCACCAAAACACTGCTTAGGCGAGCCGTTTGGTCGGGTTGTATAAGCAAGCGCGGCGACATTTCTTTAGGCAGCATTTGAAGGTGCGCCTTTTTTCCCGGAAGGGGTTGCTGCAAGGCTGTTTCCAGAAATGCGGTAAAATCAGCAAACATCATTCAAAATTTATTACCCGGGTTACGCTTATTTTTTTAATCAGTACGGAGGGGACAACCATCATGGTTACAATAGCAACCAGGGTACCCAGGTTAAGCAGCAGCACATGAATGGCTTTTAGTTGCACCGGAACGGCGGTAACATAATAGTTTTCAGGATCGAGCGAAAAAACACCCCACCGGCTTTGCACAATAAAAAACAGCAACCCAAGTACATTTCCGTACAACAAACCTTTGCCTGTTAAAAAGGCTGCCTGGTACAAAAACACTTTGCGAATGCTCCACTCGCGCATGCCCAATGATTTTACAATGCCTACCATATTGGCTTTTTCCAGGATTAATATCAGCACACCGGATACCATGTTAAAACCGGATACCAAAATCATGAGGGCCAGAATTATCCACACGTTGGTATCCAAAAGAGCAAGCCAGCTAAATATTTGTGGGTACAACTCCTTTACCGAGCGCGAACGCAGGGAGGAGCCGGTTTCGTCCAGCGTATTGGCCGTGAGCAAAAATACCTCGTAAGCAATTTCATCCAGCCACTTGTACTCATCCACCAATACCTCGTAACCGCTTATTTCGTTTGGTTCCCAGCCGTTTAATTGCTGTATGTGCCGCATATCGGCAAAAACAAACATTTCATCAAACTCCTGAAAATTAGTTTCATAAATTCCGCATACCCGAAAACGCCGCACCTTTATTTTATCCTGAAAAAAGTAGGCATCAATGGGGTCGCCCACTGCAAGCTGTAGTTGGCTGGCTAGCAATTGTGAAATTACAATGGAGTCGTTTCGCAACGTGTCACTGATGGCAAACATCTTCCCTTCCAGTACATTTCCGGAGAAATATCCGGGTTCAAAATCGGTACTGAGTCCTTTAATGACAATGCCCTGAAAATCGTTGGCAGTTTTAAATATGCCGGGTTTGGTGGAAAACCGTTTGATGGATTGAATTCCATCAATTTGCTGCAAGGCCTGCACAAAGGCGGTATCCTCTTTTATGGGCACCGTTTCGTAGCTGCTGTTATTGTCGAAGTTGGTTATGCGAATGTGCGATCCGAAACCTATAATTTTATCGGTAATAATATTTTTGAACCCGGTAACAATCATAACCGAAATAAGCATCACCGCTATGCCTAAGGCAATGCCCGATATGGCAATAGCAACAGCCGGTTTGGAAAACTGATGGGTTTTGTCTTTTCCAAAATGGATGCGCTTGGCTATGTAATATTCCAGGTTCAAAATAAGCTGTTTTTACCGGCTAAAACTGAGGTTTCAGGCATACAAAGGTGCACATGTAAAGCAGTTACCTACCGGATAAGCCCCGTTTCAATGCCTTTGTTACAGGGTTCTTCCCGGGTACACTTTCAATGCATTTTCCAGTACCTTCAGGCATTCTGCCAAATCTTCTTTATTCAGTACATAGGCAATACGCACTTCATCATCGCCAATGCCCGGT
>JAUIMD010000477.1 GCA_030433225.1 Bacteroidia bacterium | reverse complement strand
GCAGGTGCCAATATTTAACACCCAATGCGGTTTATGGGTGTAAATAGCCTGCTGCATGGCAATGGCGGCATTTACCTTACCTACACCGGTAATACAATCGGTAAAAAGGTAGCCCTTCCTTTCCAGGTTTATTTTTTCATCCTTCAGGGCGTGAACAACAAGTACTTTTTGCATGACTAAAAATTGAGGTGCAAAGATAGGCAAGTCAAGCCTGTAAATTGGCCTTGTTTTTTGGGAAAAAAACAGGGCTGCCTATGTTGAGACAGCCCTGAGTGAAGTATTGTTTTATTCGATTTACCCGTAACTAGGAGAGTCCTGTTCGTCATCAAAACTTTTTTCGTACTGCGACATAGCTCTTAAGCTCATGCCTATGCTCGAGAAACCTCCATCGTGAAATAAGTTTTGCATTGTTACTTTTCTGGTAAGGTCTGAGAACATCATAATACAATAGTCGGCACATTCGGCAGCTGTAGCGTTGCCAAGCGGAGACATTCTTTCTGAAAAGTCAAACAGTTTTTCGATACCTTTTACGCCGCTTCCTGCAGTGGTTTTCGTAGGCGATTGAGAGATGGTATTGACACGTACGTTTTTCTCACGTCCGTAGATATAACCAAAACTACGCGTGATAGACTCCAGCAATGCTTTGGCATCGGCCATGTCGTTGTACCCGTAAAGCGTTCTTTGTGCGGCAATATATGATAAGGCCAAAAAGGATCCCCATTCGTTAATGGCATCCATTTTTTTAGCTACCTGCAGCATTTTGTGGAACGAGATGGCAGAAATATTCAGCGTTTTGTCCAGAAATCCATAATCCAGATCGTCGTAGGTCCTTTTCTTACGCACGTTGGGTGACATTCCGATGGAATGCAGTACGAAGTCTATTTTTCCCCCCAAGTGATCCATACTTTGTTTATATACCTCTTCAATATCGGATACAGAAGTTGCATCAGCAGGAATAACAATGGTGTTCAGTTTTTCAGCGAGTTCGTTGGTTTCACCCATGCGTACGGCCATGGGGGTATTGCTAAGGGTAATAGTAGCACCTTCTTCAACGGCACGTTCAGCAACCTTCCAAGCAATTGACATATCGTTAAGGGCTCCGAAAATGATGCCCCTCTTACCTTTTAACAAATCGTTTGCCATAATCTAATTTTATTTTGAAACCACAAAAGTAGAAAGTTTGACCAATGAAAAGGCATAATCTTAATAATTCTTAATAAATTATTTTAATTTAGTTCAAACACGCATAAATGGTTGTTTTGTAGTGTTTTGGTAGTGGGGTTATTTGAAAATGGCGGATAGATGCCCATATTTTCACGATGCCAAACGCGTGTGGATACCGTTTTTTAGCCACGGTTAAACAGGTTAAATTACTTTCAAGCAAGCAATATATTTCTTTTCTTTGTAGCGAATTTTGAATGGAATGAAGACATTAGCAACCGCTAAGGAACTGAGAGAGGCAATCGGAAATGTAAAAAAAACAGGACAATTGCTGGGCTTTGTTCCAACCATGGGGGCCTTACATTCAGGGCATTTGTCATTAGTGGAGGAGTGTAAAAAAACATGCGCCATTTGCGTGGTGAGTATTTTTGTTAATCCTACCCAGTTTAATGATAAAAGTGACCTGAAAAATTATCCGAGAATGCCGGAGCAGGATTTGAAGAAACTCGAAGATGCTCAGGTTGATTTTGTTTTTTTCCCTTCGGAAAAAGAGATGTATCCGGAAGAAGATACGCGGGTTTTTCATTTCGGTGTTTTGGAAACGGTGATGGAAGGCTTGCACAGGCCCGGCCATTTTAATGGAGTGGCACAAATCGTAAGTAAGTTGTTCGATATTGTGCAGCCTGATAAAGCCTTTTTCGGGGAGAAAGATTTTCAGCAACTGGCCATTATTAAAAAAATGGTAAAAATGTTGGATTTAAACGTGGAGGTGGTGCCCTGTGCCACTATTCGGGAAGATGACGGTCTGGCCATGAGTTCGCGTAATTTGTTGCTGACACCAGAAAACCGAAAAAATGCGCCCCGTATTCGACAATTGCTTTTGCAGGCGGTTGAACGCCAGCATCAGGCAACCGTGCAGGAAGTTGAAAAAGAGACTGTGACAGCCTTGGATGCAATTGAGAATTTCAAAACCGATTATTTCGAAATTGTACACTCCGATACGCTTCAGCCGGTAACCAGTTGGGATGAAAAGGGACCCAAAACGGCATGCGTTGCCGTTTACGCCGGGAAAATTAGATTAATTGACAATATTCGTTTTTTGTAAATTTGAATATGATGAACATAGAGGTGGTTAAATCAAAACTTCACAATGTAACGGTAACAGGTGCAAACCTGAATTACATTGGTAGCATTACCATTGATGAAGACCTGATGGAAGCCGCAAATATAATTGCCAACGAAAAGGTGCAAATCGTTAACAACAATAACGGTGAGCGCCTGGAAACCTATGCCATCCCCGGACCCCGGGGAAGTGGGGAAGTCACCCTTAACGGGGCGGCGGCCCGCAAAGTGGCAGTGGGTGATATCGTTATTATTATCAGCTATGGCATTATGGAATTAGAAGCAGCAAAGGAATTTAAGCCTACTATTGTATTTCCAGATGAGCAAACAAACCTATTAAAATAAGCCTTTTGAAAAAATTCATTCTTAATTTTTTGAAGATATCGATTCCATTAGCTTTTGGAATTTTCTTGATATGGTACGTATTCAACAACCTAACTACTGCCGAAAAGGATCACGTATTTTATTC
>JAUIMD010000476.1 GCA_030433225.1 Bacteroidia bacterium | reverse complement strand
ATTTGAAAATAAGAAGGTGGCGTTTTATACTTTGGGGTGTAAACTTAACTTTTCCGAAACCTCATCCATTGGGCGATCGTTGATTGACCGTGGGTTTGAACGCGTACGTTTTGGCGATTCGGCCGATTTGGTAGTGATAAATACCTGTACGGTAACCGAACTGGCCGAAAAGAAAGGGCGGCAGGCCATACAAAAGGCTATAAAGCGTAACCCCGGTGCTTTTGTGGCAGTTATGGGGTGTTATGCCCAGCTAAAGCCCGAAGAAATTTCCAACATTCCCGGGGTGGATGTAGTGTTGGGTGCCAACGAAAAATTCAAATTGCACCAATACCTGGATAACCTGGAAAAAGCCAAACAGGTGAAGGTTTTTGCCAATGAAATAAACCGGCATAAAAAAGAGTTTTTTCCTTCGTTTTCGCATACTGACCGTACCCGCTGTTTTCTTAAAGTTCAGGATGGATGTGATTATTTCTGTACGTTTTGTACCATTCCTTTTGCGCGTGGAAGAAGCCGCAGTGGAACCATTGACCAAACCCTGAAAACGGCGCAACAGGCACTGGATCAAGGGGCCAAAGAGTTGGTGTTAACCGGGGTAAATACCGGGGAATTTGGCAAAGGAACGGAGGAAGATTTTCTAATGCTGATAAAAGCGTTGGATACCATGGAGGGAGATTTCCGCCTACGCATTAGTTCGGTGGAACCCAACCTGCTTACCAACGAAATAATTGAATATGTTGCGGTTTCAAACCGTATTGTTCCTCATTTTCATGTACCCTTGCAAGCCGGGTCGGATGACGTGCTTTTTAAAATGAAGCGGAAATACGATACCGCCTTGTTTAAAGGAAGGATGGAAAAAATCCGTGAACTCTTTCCGGACGCTTTTATTGGGGTGGATGTAATTACCGGGATGAACGGGGAAACCGATGCGCATTTTGATGAAGGCATTGAGTTTATTAAAAATACACCCTTGTCACAATTACACGTGTTTACCTATAGCGAACGACCTGCAACGCAGGCGCTGAATATTCCGGGCAAAGTTAGTCCCGAAGAAAAAAAGCGCAGAAGCCAGGTGTTGCATAGTCTTTCCGACAAAAAAACACGTGCGTTTTACGAGTCGCAGATTGGCAAAACAAAGCCGGTGCTTTTTGAGGCCTTAGAGCTGGAGGGCAAAATGTTTGGCTTTACCGACAATTATGTAAAGGAAGAAGCGCCCTACACGAAAGAGTGGGTAAATACGGTTCGGCAGGTGGAACTGGGAGATTTTTCAGAAGAAAATGATGCACTTACAGCACAATTAATACACGAAAACGCATGATTGTAAAAGACCTAGCCTTGCAAGTGGTGGAGCTGGCCCGGGAAACCGGCGAAATGTTACTGGAAAAACGCAAGAGCATTTCTTCAGAAGATATTGAAGTAAAAGGGAAAAACGACTTTGTGACACGCTTTGATAAAATGAGCGAAGAAAAAATTGTGGCGCGATTAAGTCAGTTGCTACCCGAAGCCGGGTTTGTGGCCGAAGAAGGTACTTCCACCAAGGTGGGTGAGGTGTACAACTGGTTTATTGACCCCATTGATGGAACCACAAATTTTATGCACGGTGCCCCGCCTTTCAGCATTAGCATTGCTTTACAGCAAAACGATGAAATGATTCTGGGTGTGGTGTACGATATGTTTTCCGGTGAGTGTTTTTATTCCTCAAAAGGCGATGCGGTTTATGTAAACGGCGAGGTGGTAAGCTGCAGTGCCACCAAAACTGTAAAAGATTCGCTTTTTGCGACCGGCTTTCCATATAAAGATTTAGGGCGGATGAACGCTTTTATGAACTCCCTTACTTACTTTATGGAAAACTCTCATGGCCTGCGCCGATTAGGTTCTGCTGCCGTAGACCTGGCGTACGTGGCCTGCGGACGCTACGACGGGTTTTACGAGTATGGCCTTAAACCTTACGATGTGGCCGCGGGTGCTTTTCTGGTGCAACAGGCGGGAGGTAAGGTTACCGATTTTAAAGGAGGAAACGATTTTATTTTTGGACAGGAGCTGGTCGCTGGGAATGGGCACAATTTTTCTGAATTTCTACAGGCAGTTGGCGGGTTGATGAATGTTGACTAATTTAGCCTGCAACCCCTATTTTTATGGCTAAAATTGGTTTTTACCTGGCGTACATTTTGCTCAAGCTTATTGCGCTACTCCCTTTCTCAGCATTGTATGTAATTTCCAATGGGTTATATGTATTGGTGTATAAGGTAATGGGCTACCGTAAAAATGTGGTCGAACAAAACCTACGCAATGCATTTCCACACTATACTTCTGCCCAAATAGCCGAAACTACCCAAAAATTTTACCGGCACTTTTGCGATACTGTGGTGGAAATAATTAAGCTGCTGCATGTAAGTCAAACGCAAATGGATAAGCGGGTTACATTTAAAAACCTGGAATACCTGCAGCAGTTTCATCAACAGAAGAAATCGGTTACTGTGTTAATGTCGCATTACGCCAACTGGGAATACATCCCCTTTATTTCCTGTAAGTTGGAGGCCGCCTCGGCCAGCATTTACCACGTTTTGAAAAACCAGAATTTTGACAATTTAATGAAGCAAATGCGTGGGCAATTTGGGTTGCACCTTTTTCCTATGGAAACCGCGCTTCGTTCATTAATGGGCCTGCAGAAAAAATCGGGAGATTACATTGTAGGCATGATTGCCGATCAAACGCCGCATAGCGCCTACAATAGGGTATGGCTGAAATTTTTAAACCAG
>JAUIMD010000475.1 GCA_030433225.1 Bacteroidia bacterium | reverse complement strand
TGTTCGTAAATGGTTTAAGTTACGTTACAGCCTGATTCCCTATATATTGGAACAAAGCAAAAAGGTGACCGAAACGGGTTTCCCCATGTTGAGAGCGCTCGTTTTCCACCATCCTGATGATAAAATGTGCTGGCACATCCAAGACCAATATTATTTTGGAGATGATTTTCTGGTGGCGCCGGTGATGAACAGCGAAAATAAACGGGATGTGTATTTGCCGGAAGGAACATGGATACACTTGTTTAGTGGGGCACTAGAAGACGGCAATAGATGGATTAAGAATGTGGAAGTACCGCTCGATGAAATGCTGGTGTATGTGCGTTACGGTTCCACCATAAAAATGTACGATAAACCCGTAAAAAGTACGGACGATATAGATTTTAAGGAATGTACAGCGGTTGTTTTTGATGAAAATTATGGGGGATTAACAAACGAATTAACCGAATTCACCCGATAAACCGAATGCAATGAATACCTGGAAACAAAATTGGGACGAAACAAAACAGCACTACCTGGATTGGTGGCAGCAAAAGGGCATCGTGCTCAGTATGTGGGAACACCTGGAGAAAGATGGAGCACCTTATGAATTTGTTCCTGATCCTCCCAAAGCAAAGGATGTAAAACAGTTCTGGTTCGACCCGAAATGGAGGGCTCATAACCTGCATTACCAACTATCGAAAAGTTCGTTTAAGGCAGACATTTTGCCGGTTGCCAACACTCATCTGGGCCCGGGCTCATTAGGTGCAATACTAGGTGCCGAGCTGGATGGAGGGGAAGATACCATCTGGATTAAGGAAGATCCCAACTTTGCCGGCGAAATTCAATTTGATCGAAACAATCCGTATTGGAAATTGCACCTGGATCTGTTGCAGGAATGTAAAAAACTGGCCGGAGAAAGGTATTTTGTGGGTTGTCCCGATTTGGTAGAAGGTCTGGACGTACTGGCCAGCTTAAAAGGTACCCAGGAAACCCTGATGGACATGATGCTGCAACCCGAGGTGCTGGATGTGCAGTTGCAAAAGGTAAACGATATCTATTTCCAGGTTTTTGATGAAATCTACGATATCATAAATGTGGACGGTGAAATGGCCTATTGTTATTTCTCCATCTGGGCACCGGGGAAGGTAGCCAAACTACAGTCGGATATTTCCATCATGTTTTCGGAGGATGATTACCGCCGCTTTGTGCAACCGTACATCCGCGAGCAGGCCCAAAAACTGGATTTCTCCCTGTATCATTTGGATGGGGTGGACGCACAACGTCATCTGGATGCTATCCTGGAAATTGATGAACTGAATGCCATCCAATGGACGCCCGGAGTGGGAGAGCCGCAGGGAGGCGATCCACGCTGGTATGATTTGTACAAAAAGATTCTGGCAGGTGGAAAATCCATCATGGCCAACTGGGTTACGCTGGAAGAATTAGAACCCCTGATAGACAATATCGGCAACCAGGGATTGCATATAAATGTCGACTTTAAGTCGGAAAGAGAGATAGATGAGGCACTGAAAATTTTGGATAAATACAGATAAACTAACAAGAATGCTAACACTGGGGATTTTAGGATTGGGAGAAGGGAGAAGTACCATATCCGCGGTTTTAAACAGTAAAAAATGGAAGCTGAAAACCATTTGCGATATCAATATAGATTTGTGTAAACACAGGGCTAAAGAGTTCGATTTCCACCATTATACTACGAGTTATGTGGAAATGCTCAACGACCCGGAAATTGATGTAATCGGGATTTATACGCCCGATCACTTGCATGCCGAACACATAAAAATGGCGCTTGAGCACGACAAACATGTGGTGTGTACCAAGCCGCTTTTAAATGATTTAACCAGGGCAAAGGAGCTGCTCGAACTGGCAGCTAAAAAAGATAAACGGATTTTTGTGGGACAAAGTTCCCGGTTTTTTGAGCCTATGAAACGGCAACGTACCGACTTTTTAAAAGGAGAAATTGGTGAACTTGTGACCATCGAAGCCCATTACAATGCCGACCATCGCTGGTTTTTGGGCAAAGGCTGGTCGCTCGAAAAATCGTTTCGCTGGTTGTTTGGCGGACTCAGCCACCCGGCCGATTTTATTCGCTGGTACCTGCCCAACATTGAAGAGGTTATGGGCTATGGCATGTTGAGCCCAAACGGAAAGGCGGGAGGATTAAAAAATGTAGACACCATGCACTTTATTTTTAAGGCAACAGACGGACGGGTGGCACGCATCAGCGGGTCGTATTCCGGGCCTGTTCAGCCTGCCATTCGCGAGAGTGAAATGTCGTGTGTGTTGCGGGGAACCGAAGGCTGCAGCCAGGCCGATTACATGGATTTGCGCTACACCATAGCCGATAAAAACGGGGAGGATAAGCAAATAACTTTCGACGACCAGCTTAAACACTATTTCCGGTTCGAGGGGAAAAGCCACCATGCCGGGGAGTACAACAATTACCTCGACCATTTTGCCGACAGCATTGAGCAGGGCTTTGTGGCCTACCCCGATTTGAAAGAAGGGGTGGGAACCATTGTGTTGCTGCTTACCATGGAAAAATCGCTTGAATCGGGCAAACCCGAAAAAATACAGGATACGATAAATGAATATGATCTTGGGGCACTGCTAACGCCCTGAAATAGAATACTAACTTTAAAATCTGTACAATGAATGCTATAATCTCACAACAACAAATCGACCAGTTTAACAAGGATGGATTTGTCATTCTGCGCAATGTCATTTCACCCGAAATGATCGAAAAAATCCAGAACG
>JAUIMD010000007.1 GCA_030433225.1 Bacteroidia bacterium | reverse complement strand
CTCTTCAGAATGGTTCCATAACGAAACCTGGCTGGATTTTAACATGGTGCAATCCGGACATCGCAATTATGAGCAGGATGACGATGTGTTTATTGGGCCCGATAACTGGAAATATTTCGATATCGACTACAACCTCACCCCGGTAAAACCTACCATCGATGGGGAGCCTTCTTACGAAGGAATACCTGAGGGATTGCACGATACCACCCAACGCTTTTGGAACGATGATGACGTGCGCCGTTACGCCTATTGGTCGGTTTTTGCAGGTGCGTTTGGGTATACCTATGGGCACAGTGCCGTAATGCAATTCTACAACGAAAAAGACGATGAGCCGGCCTACGGAGCAAAAGAATATTGGCAAACCGCCATAAATGCTCCCGGTGCGCATCAAATGCAATACCTGAAACAACTGATGTTGTCGCGCCCATACTTTGAGCGGGTTCCGGACCAAAGCCTTATTTCGGGTGAAAACGGAGAAAAATATGACCGTCTTTTGGCTACCCGTGGCAAGCATTATGCCTTCGTTTATACGTATCGAGGTGGGCGCATCCGTGTAAATACCGAAAGTTTTGCGGCGCGCCAGCTTAAAGCCAGTTGGTTTAATCCGCGTACCGGTGAGGTAAACGAGCTGGGAGTGTACGAAAACAAGGGAGAATTTAAAATAATTGTACCTGGCCCTACTGAAGACGGGTACGATTGGGTGTTAATTTTGGATGAGGTACAAAATGAAACTGAATAAGGCTCTGAAATATGGCGTAGTAGGTGTTTTTGCTGTGTTGATGGCAGTTAGCTGCACCGGAAAAATGCAACCTGAACCGGTATACATGTTCACCTCGTTTCATGAACCTGCTACCGATGGCCTGCGCTTTTTATACAGTTATGATGGAAAAAACTGGGAAGATTTAGATACCACTTTTCTTACCCCCGGAGCGGGTCCATCAAAACTTATGCGCGATCCATCCATGGTAAAAGGGCCGGATGGAACCTACCACCTGGTATGGACAACGGGTTGGCGGGGCGACCTTGGATTTGGTTATGCCAGTTCCAAGGATCTGGTGCATTGGTCCGAACAGCAATTTATCCCTGTAATGGAGCACGATACATCTACCGTAAATGTATGGGCACCCGAACTGTACTACGACGATGAAAACGAACAGTACATCATCATCTGGGCCTCCACCATTCCTTATAAATTCCCCAAAGGCATTGAGGAAGAGCGCAACAACCACCGCATGTATTACACCGTAACCAAAGATTTCAAAACCTTCTCGGAGGCAAAATTATACCTCGACCCGGGATTTAGCGTAATTGATGCGGTAATTGTAAAACGGGCACCCAAAGATTATGTGTTGGTTTTGAAGGATAATACCCGTCCCAATCGTAATTTAAAGGTAGCCTTTGGCGACAATCCGCTGGGGCCATGGCACGATGTCTCGGAGCCTTTTTCAGGCAATTTTGTGGAAGGCCCCACTGTGTTAAAGCTTGAGGATGCCTGGTACATCTTTAGCGATGTGTACCGTGAGTACCGCTATGGCGTTATAAAAACCACCGATTTTGTCAATTTCACTGATGTTTCCAACGAGTTCTCCATTCCAAAGGGACATAAGCACGGCACCATTTTTATGTCGGATAAAAAAACGCTGCAAGGTGTGTTGGAAGAAGCAAAACGAAAAACGGCTCCATAAAACGAATACAGCATGAATTTTAAAACGATAAAAACGTGTTTAGTTGTGGCTGCTATTGCCATTACCAACGAGGCATGGGCACAACAAGCGGCACATTATACCGCAACAACTCTGAACAACCCCGACTACCATCACGGGCAATTGCAGCCTGCCGTTGGGGTACACAACATACAGGTGATGCGGGCCAACCGGGAGCACCCTGAATTTGCAGATAACTTTGGGTATACGTACAACCATGCTCCCATGTTGGCGTACTGGAATAACCGGTTTTACCTGGAATACCTGAGCGATTCTGTGGGAGAACACATCCCGCCGGCACACACCTACCTGGTTACCTCAAAAGATGGGTATGCATGGGGAAAACCGCAGGTACTTTTTCCTGCCTATAAAATACCCGATGGTACCACCAAAGAAGGAAGAAGTGAGGTGGCCGAAAATTTATTTGCCGTAATGCATCAGCGCATGGGCTTTTACGTTTCGGATGACGAGCGTTTACTGGCGCTTGGCTATTACTCCATTTGCATGGCAGCCAACGATAGTCCGAATGATGGATTAGGAATTGGCCGTGTGGTACGTGAGATTTATAAAGACGGCAGTTTTGGTCCCATTTATTTCATTCGCTACAACCTGGGTTGGAATGCCAAAAACACGGATTTTCCATACTATAAAAAAGCAAAAGATAAGAAGTTTGTAAAAGCCTGCGATGCCTTAATGAACACGCCCCTGATGATGCAGCAATGGGTGGAAGAAGCAGATCGCGATGACCCACTCATTCCGCTAAAAAAGCAATACAAGGCATTTTCGTATTACCATTTGCCCAATGGAAATGTGGTAGGGTTATGGAAACATGCCCTTACCGGAATAAGCCAGGATGAAGGAAAAACCTGGTCGGATATTGGACGTGCACCGGGGTTTATTAATGGCAACGCCAAAATATGGGGGCAGCAAACCAGCAACGGAAAATTCGCCACCGTGTATAATCCTTCCGATTTTCGCTGGCCCTTGGCACTTTCGGTTAGTGAGGACGGATTGGAATACACCAACTTGTTATTGGTGCATGGAGAAATTACCCCCATGCGTTACGGTGGCAATTACAAATCGTACGGCCCGCAATATGTACGTGGAATTGTGGAAGGAAATGGAACTCCACCCGACAATAAATTATGGATTACCTACAGTGTGAACAAGGAAGACATTTGGGTTTCTGGCGTTAAGGTGCCCATTACAGCGGAAGTTTCGAATGATGTAAAGGACGTTTTTAACGAAATGACCGAAGGCCAGGAACTGGATTTCTGGAACATTTACAGTCCGGCGTGGGCCAGGGTGCAAATGAAAAATACGAAGGATGGAACCCGCGTATTATCCATAGCCGATAAGGATGAATTTGATTATGCCAAAGCTGAGCGTGTATTTCCTGAAAATGAAAACGTACGCATTAACTTTTCGATCGAACCGGCGCAAAACAACAGCGGGGAGTTACATATCGAATTACAGGATGGTAAAAATACAGGTGCCCTGCGTTTGATTTTCGATGCGGATGGTTACCTCAAATACAAAGACGGATACCGCGTTAAAAATATCATGGCCTACGAGGCCGGTAAAAAATACGACGTTCGGATAAATGCCACATGCCACAACCGTTTATACGATGTTTTTGTAAATGGCAAAAAAGTGAAAACAGGATTGTTTTTTGCACCCGTTCACTCTCTTGAAAAGTTGGTATTCAGAACAGGTCCGGTTCGTCGCTTTCCGGATACGGATACCCCGACAGACCAGGATTACGATTTAAAAACAAACGGTTTGCCGGAGACAGAAGCGGAATATTTTATTTACGAAGTAAGCACCGAAAAATTAGCTGAATAAGGATGAAAAAATGTATTTCTTATAGTGGAATTGTATTGGCATTCGTCCTTTTTTCATGTCAGAATCAGGGAGGAAAATCTGAAGCCGATTATGGAACAGCACACGTTCTAAAAATTTCGGATTTTAAACACTATGTGGATTATTTCAACCGCATGGAAAATGAAAACATCGCACAGGCCATTCCCGATTCTGCTTCGTGGAACTGGATGCAACAAAACATTCCCTTGTTCGAATGTCCACAGGATAACTTTGAGGAAATGTTTTATTACCGTTGGTGGACGCTTCGGAAACACATTAAAAAAACGCCGGTAGGATACGCCATGACCGAGTTTCTTGTGCAGCGCTCCTACTCCGATAAATACAACCTCATTGCCTGCGCCATGGGGCATCACATCATGGAGTCGCGCTGGTTGCACAACCCTGAGTATTTAAATGAGTATGTGCACGTTTGGTTTCGGGGAAACGAGGGCAAACCCATGAACAAACTGCATAAATTCAGCAACTGGACGGCTGATGCGCTTTACCAAAAATTTCTGGTGGATGGCGATAAAGCCTACATGCTGGATATGTTGCCCGACCTGGTTGCTGATTATGAGCGCTGGGAACAGGAGCGCCGTTTGCCCAATGGAAACTTTTGGCAGAAAGATGTGCAGGATGGTATGGAAGAGCAAATCAGCGGGGGACGACATGTAAAAAATGCCCGCCCCACCATTAACAGTTACATGTATGGAAATGCAGTAGCCATACGAAAAATGGCAGAAATGGCCGGCGATAAGGAACTGGCGCAGTTGTATCAATTCAAAGCCGATACCCTTTCCAACATTGTTAATGAGCAATTGTGGAGCCCCGCCTCAGCGTTTTACGAAACCCTTAAAGAAGATGGAGATTTTGCCGAAGTACGTGAGGCCATCGGCTTCATTCCCTGGTATTTTAATATTCCACCCGACGACAGAAGTGTGGCCTGGAAGCAATTGATGGACGAGGGCGGTTTCCTGGCCCCTTATGGACAAACCACCGCAGAGCGTCGTCATCCCGAATTCCGTACCCACGGTTGCTGCAAATGCGAGTGGGACGGTTCCATATGGCCGTTTGCCACCTCCCAAACGCTTACCGGTTTGGCTAATTTGCTGAACAACCGTCAACAAAATGACATTACCAGGAACGACTATTTTACCCACCTTGAGCTGTATGTGGAATCGCAATACCACCGGGGACGTCCGTATATTGGCGAATACCTGGACGAGGTTACCGGCTATTGGCTGAAAGGAGACCAGGAACGCAGCCGCTATTACAACCATTCGACATTCAACGATTTAATCATTAATGGTTTGGTGGGATTTCGGCCAACAGAAGGAGATGGATTTGAAGTGAACCCACTGCTGCCGGATGGAAAATGGGACTGGTTTTGCCTGGATAACGTGAAATATAAGGGTGAAATCGTTACAATTTTGTGGGATAAGGACGGCTCCAGATACAACAAGGGAGTCGGTTTTCAGGCGCTGGTAAACGGGAAACAGGTGGCACATTCCACCCAAATGAAAAAATTAATTATCGATTAATACTGTAAGGCATGAAGTTAAATTCATTCGTATATTTTATCCTGTTCCTTTTGGCTACAACGCAAACGGTAAAGGCCGATGAATCCACAGAAATGGAGAAAAAAGCGGCGGAATGGGTCGCTTCCCTCGACTTGAAGGATGCCGAAAAGGAAGTGCGGGTAACCCGGGTGGTGGCCGATCATTTAACAGCCGTACGTACCTGGCACAGTGAGCATTCGTACGAACTGGTGCCTGCGGGGGTAAATCCCCGAACCGGCGACCCGCTTACGCAACTCGACCGGCAGATGATTGTAGATTCTTCCATGCCAAAAGAGGTGCACGAGAACCTGATGAACGGGTTACGCGCTGACCTGACCGAGGAACAGGTGGAGGCCATTTTGGATAAGTATACCGTTGGGAAAGTGGCGTTTACCATGAAAGCCTATCGCGAGATTGTACCGAACATGACCGCCGAAGAAGATTCCACCATTTTAAGTTATTTAAAGCAGGCACGTGAGATGGCGGTGGATTATAAAAGCATGAAGCAGATTTCGGCCGTTTTTGAAATTTACAAAACCAAAGCCGAGCAATACCTGAATGCGAATGGCCGCAACTGGCGCCAGATGTACAAAGATTATGTGAACGAGTTAAAACGAAAAAAAGCAGAAAAACAACCCTAATATGTTTGTAAAAAGAATACTTGCATCTGCTGTTTTGGTAAGCACCCTTGCCATGAGCATGCATGCAAAAACGGATAAATGGAAGAAAGGCATACTCGTGGATGAGTTTATTTATGAAAAGGCCGAATTTCCCTCGTGCCATGCGGGTACCCTGGCGGAAACGCCTGAAGGCCTTGTGGCTTCATTTTTTGGGGGTGAGTACGAGCGTCATCCTGAGGTTTGCATTTACATCAGCCGTTTGGTAGATGGAAAATGGACCTTACCCATGAATGTAGCGGATGGCATACAGAATGACACCTTACGTTACCCGACATGGAACCCGGTTTTGTACCAGGTGCCCGGAGGCGAGTTAATGCTTTTTTATAAGGTAGGCCCAAAACCATCTGAATGGTGGGGCATGATTAAGCGCTCGTACGACCATGGGAAAACGTGGAGCGAGGCAGAAAGCATGCCTAAAGGATATATTGGCCCGGTTAAAAATAAACCGGTTTTACTTGATGATGGAACTTTAATTTGTCCCTCCTCAAAAGAAGGAAATGGATGGGAAGCGCACATGGAATTTACCAAAGACTGGGGAAAAACCTGGGAAACCACCGATGCCATAAACAATTACAAAGTGCATAACATTATCCAACCCAGTGTGTTAAAGCATACTGATGGATCGTTAAAAATTTTGTGCCGAAGCAAAAATGGGGTGGTGGTACAATCGTCATCGTTTGATAACGGCCTTACCTGGACCCTCACTCAACCTTCCGGCTTGCCCAATAATAACTCCGGAACCGATGCGGTTACCTTGCAGGATGGCCGCGATTTAATGGTGTACAACCATGTAAAAACGCCGATGAATGCCTCCAAAGGGCACCGCACTCCCTTAAACGTGGCGGTAAGCAAAGATGGCAAAACATGGTACGCTTCCCTGGTTTTGGAAGATTCTGAAATCAGTCAGTATTCGTACCCGGCGGTTATTCAAACCGCAGATGGTATGGTACACTTTATATATACCTGGCGTCGCGAGCGCATGAAGTACGTAAAAGTGGATCCTTCAAAACTTACCATGGTAAAAATAGAAGACGAAAAATGGCCTGAAAAATAGGGTTTTATGCGGTTGAAAGTCATCATATTCTCCATTTTGTTAAGTGTGGCCGGAATAACTGCCAGCGCGCAATTGTCCAATTCCGACAATAAATTTGAGCGCCCCCTGGCCGATGTTATAGCGGATATTGAAAAAGAATATAACGTACAGTTACGCATTTCGGAGAAGGATGTGGATGGAAAGGTGTTGAGGTATGCCAACTGGCGTTTCCGTCCCGATGTGGAAGAGACCCTGAAAAATGTGCTGGCGCCTTTCGATTTAATGGCATTGCCTGATGGTGCCCCGGGAAAATACAAGATTGAGGAATTCCGCTACCACCGCAGAACCGTGGAAGAAGGCCGGGAAACACTGCATTACCTGGCATCAAAATATAGCACTAAAGAGGCTTGGGAATTGCGCCGGGAAGAAGTAATTGCTTGCTTAAAAGAAGCTATCCGAATAAATCCCATGCCTGCAAAACCGGATTCTAAACCCATTTTAGGGAAAGTTCGGAAAATGAAGGGCTACACGGTTCAGAACATTGGATTGGAAGTTTTGCCCGGATTTTATGTGGCCGGTTCCATTTACCGCCCGGCAAAAATTAAGGGGAAAATCCCCGTGATCTTGTGTCCGAACGGCCATTTTGGCGACGGACGTTACAACAAAGATGTACAAACACGATGTGCCGGTTTGGCGCGTATGGGCGCAATCACCGTTAATTACGATTTGTTTGCCTGGGGAGAATCTGCCTTGCAGGTGGACTCCAAAACCCACCGAAAAGCATTGGCCAACACCATGCAGGCCTTAAACAGCACCCGTTTGCTGGATTATTTGCTATCGCTCGATTATGCTGATACAAATCGCGTGGGAATCACCGGCGGGTCAGGGGGCGGTAGCCATACGATGCTGATGGCTGCTATCGACGACCGAATCGACGTGAGTGTTCCCACCGTGATGATGTCGGCCATTCATTATGGTGGATGTCCGTGCGAGAGCGGCAACCCCATACATTTGTGTGGAGGGGGAACCAACAACGTGGAAATTGCCGGACTGTTTGCACCAAAGCCCCAATTGGTTATTTCGGATGGAGGCGACTGGACAGCCAATGTTCCGGAATTGGAATTTCCATTTTTAGAGCGTATTTACGGTTTTTATGAGGGAGCAGTGGTAGAAAATAAACACCTGCCCGATGAAAAACACGATTACGGCCCCTCCAAACGCATGGCCATGTATCGGTTTATGGCACAGCATTTAGCATTGGATTCCACCAAAGTGTTGGATAAAAACGGGGTGTTGGATGAATCAGCCATTACCATTGAAACGCAGGATGCAATGCAGGTATTTGGAAAAAATGGTGAAAATCTACCTCAAAATGCCATCCGAACATTTAAGGAACTGGAGGAGATTTTCCGAACACTCACGGCAAAATAAATTGAAAACATGAAAAATATAAAAATTTACACGCTCCTGTTTTTAGCCCTTCTACTGCTAAGCCCGGTATTTACCTCTTGCTGCGGCTCGTCATGTAAAACCGATACCAAGGCAGAAACCGTAAAAGAAAAGGAGGAAACATATAAGGTAGCTGTATGTGACTGGATGATTTTGAAGCGGCAAAAATTAAGCGCATTTGAAAGGGCAGCGGAAATTGGAAGTGACGGACTGGAAGTAGACCTTGGAGGCTTAGGTAGTCGCCCCACCTTCGACAATAAATTGCTGGATCCCGTACAACGAAAACTGTTCCTTGATAAATCCAAAGAAACGGGCATAGAAATCAGTTCCATCGCCATGTCGGGTTTTTATGCACAAAACTTTGCCGAACGGGAAGGCATTGAGCGCATTCTGGACGATGCCATAAATACGGCTGTTTTAATGGGAGTAAAAACGATTTTCTTGCCGTTGGGGGTGCAGGGCGACCTGATTAAACATCCCGAGCGCCGGGGGCCTATGATTAAAAACCTGAAACTGGCCGGACAAAAAGCCGAAGCGGCAGGGGTGGTAATTGGGATCGAAACTTCTTTTAATGCCACCAACGAACTGGCCTTTTTGCAGGAAATTGGTTCACCGGCCATCAAAAGTTATTTCAATTTTTCAAAGTGCGTGCAGCAACAAAATGACATTAGTGAGGAGCTTAAAATTCTGGGCAAAGAAAACATTGCCATGATTCATTCTTCCGGTAAAGACAGTGTATGGCTGGAGAACGATCCAAACATCGATCTGGTGAAAATAAAATCCACCCTGGATGCAATGAACTGGAAAGGGTGGCTGGTGATTGAGCGCTCCCGCGATGCCAGTCAGCCCCGAAACGTACTGGCAAATTTTGGGGCTAATTCGGCCTACCTGAAAAAGGTTTTCCAAACAAATCCTTAAAAATAAATCCATGAAACGATATGTATGGTTATTTGCATTTTTAGTGTGTTTTAGTTGGAGTTTCGGAATCGATATCTATGTTTCTCCCGGTGGAAATGATGCCAATGGAGGCACGCAGGAAGCACCCTTGAAAACCATCACGGCGGCGCAAATGAAAGCCCGCGAGTTGAGGAAAGCAGGCGATGCATCCACCAAAGAAGGTATCTCCATCGTATTGCTGGATGGTAAATACACCCTTACAGAACCGATAGTTTTTGGTACGGAAGATTCGGGTACTGAAGAAAGTTTTACCACGTTTAAAGCCTTGAATAAAAACGGAGTAACGATAAGTGGAGCCGTGCAGGTTACCGGGTGGAAAAAGGTGAAAGGAAAAATTTACAAAGCCCACCTGGAAAGAGAAACCAAATTACGTACCCTGTTTGTAAATGGAGAGCGGAAACACATGGCCGGAACGGATGTACCGGTAAATGGACTGGGTAACTGGGGCACATTTGAAATTTCGAAAGACGAGCCATGGGCCTATGGTTCAGGCGAAGCCATTGACGGTATAAAATTCAGTTCAAAAGACGTTCGGCCTTATAAAAACGCAGAAGACATTGAACTGGTGCAGTTTAACATTTGGACGGAGAAAATTTTGTGCGCCCGCGTCATTACCAAAATGGGCGATACCACCGTGGTAAAATTGCAGCAACCCTACGGCGCCATTGCCACCAGCATGGCCTGGGCCGGCAGCATTAATTACAAAAAAAGCTTTGTGATTCGCAATGCTTTTGAATTGTTGGATGCTCCCGGAGAATTTTATTTCGACCGAAAAACAAAAACGCTTTACTATTATAGTGATGGAGAAGACATGGCTACCGCGGAAGTAATTGCCCCCACTTCAGAAGGATTGATACTTATCAAAGGGACATCCACCGAAAACCGCGTAAAAAACATACGTTTCGAGGGAATTACCTTTGCGCACGATCATTGGTCGTTGATGGAGGTAGCCGGTTCGCATGGTTTCGCCGGCATTCAAAGTTTAGGCTTGGCAGTAAAATACATCCCGGGTGGAAACTGGCATCCAACCGAGTACAACAGCACCGACGTGCCTCGTGGCGCCATTCAGGTGGAAAATGCGGAAAACATTGAGTTTATCCGAAACCGGTTTGAGGGCATAAGTGCAGCTGTTGCCGTAAACCTGCTGAACGATGTAAAAAATAGCAAGGTAGTAGGTAATTATTTCAACGATTTGTTGGGCAATGCCGTGAATCTGGGGCATCCGCAACATTATAAAATTGGCGATGGCGATTTGTTTCCCGAAGGTGTGGAAGGCCTGTGCGAAAACAACTGCGTATCCAACAATTACATACGTAATATCAGCCTCGATTTTCGGCAGGTGGAAGGCATTACTTCCTTTTTTGTGGCCAACACCCGCATCGAACACAATGATATAAAAGATATGCCTTATGGTGCCATCACCTGTGGATGGTGGTGGGGAAATTCAGAAATTCCACCCTCCACTGTAGCTAAGAATAACAGCATTCGTTTTAACAAGGCAGGCGATACCCACCAGGTTTTAGACGATGGCGGCATTATTTACCTGTTGGGCGAACAACCCGGTACGGTGGTGGAAGGAAATTACGTGTTTAACGGTCCGCGATGCATTTATCCGGATGATGGTTCCGCCTACCTTACCATCCGCGACAATGTGGTGGATAATCCCAGTTACAAGTGGATGTGGCTGCACCTGTGGACCAAACGGTGCCACGATATCGTAGCCTATCGAAATTATGTGAAGAATAACTTACTGATGGATAACGGTACCAATAATATTATTGAAAATACCTATTCTTTTCGGGAAGATGCGTTTTCGGAAGCTGCCCAAAAAATTATGAACAACGCTGGTTTGCAGGACGATTTTAAAGACATCATGCCTGCCGATGAACCCGAAAAAATCAGCATCCATCCGGAAGGATTTAAGGAAAGAGATGTATTCCATTAAATTTGAATAAAATGCCTGAACCTGATCAAATGACAAAGTATCTGTTAGGAATTCTTTTCGCGTTGTTGATAGTAGCGTGCAATCCGAAAAAGTCGCAAAGTGGAATAAAAATGACCAATTGCATTGCCCTGGAATTTGTGTTGGAGAATGAAGCCACGGCCGATTCATTAAAAGAATTTTTAAAAGAAATTCCAATGGAATTGTACGGCTGGAAAAACCACCTGGTGTTATTTGGGGATTTAGCCGATACAGCGGGAGTGGGGCGGGTGATGGCCCAATCTGGATTGTCCGTTAAAACAAAGCAATATATCCAGCCCCTTTACATTTATGACAAATCCTCCAATTGCAGCGATACTTCCTTGCAAAAGCCCTGGAAAAACTACTTGCTAACTGCAAATTTGGTGGAAGATACCATCCTGCAAAAAGAATATGTGGCATACCATAACACCCAGTTTGAGGAATGGCCCGAAGTGGCAGAAGGGTTTTGCAATGCCGATTTTCTGCAGCTTTTAGTGTATCGGAATGGCAGGCAGTTGTTGTTGGTCATTTCCATCCCGGCAGATAAAACCCTGGACGAACTGAACCCGAAAACAGTAGAAAATAATCCACGTATGGATGAGTGGAACCAGATAATGGCTAACTACCAGGAAGGAATTGAAGGCACCTCCGCGGGGGAAGTCTGGGTTTTTCTGGAACCCGTGAAATAGTGAAAAAATAGAAATCTAAAACATAGAAATTAAAACATACAATGGAAATATCCGATAAACTAAAGCAAATGAAGGGGATTGTTCCTCCCTTAATTACCCCGTTAAAAGATAACGATACGCTCGACCTTGATGGGCTGGAGCGCCTGGTGGAACATGTGATAAGTGGAGGTGTTTCGGGTTTGTTTGTGCTGGGGACCACCGGCGAATTTTCCAGCATCAGCTATGCGTTGCGTTACGAAATGGTGGAAAAAGTGTGTAGCCAGGTGGCAGGTAGAATCCCGGTTTTGGTAGGTATTACGGATACTTCCATTACCGAGAGTGTGAACCTGGCCAAACATGCCGAAAAATGTGGTGCCGATGCCGTGGTGGCCGCGCCCCCGTTTTATTATGCTGCAGGTCAGCCGGAGCTGGTAGAGTACTATAAACACCTGGCCCACCGTTTGCCCTTGCCGCTGTACCTCTACAACATGCCTGTACACACCAAGGTGATGATTGAGCCCAAAACAGTGAAGCAAATTGCCGAAAACGAACCCAACGTAATTGGCTTAAAAGACAGTTCGGCAAACATGGCGTATTTCCGGCTTTTGCAATACACCATGCGGAATTTTAATGAGTTTCAATTGTACGTGGGCCCCGAAGAAATGACTGCAGATGCAGTAATTCTGGGAGCCACGGGAGGGGTGAATGGCGGTGCCAACATGTTCCCCGAGTTGTATGTGGAACTTTACGAAGCAGCATTGGCCCGTGACGTGGAAAAAATAAAGCCCTTGCAGGAAAAAGTATTGCAAATTAGTTCCTCGATTTATACCGTTGGCAAACATGGTTCCAGCTACTTAAAAGGCTTGAAATGTGCCCTTTCTGTCTTGGGTATTTGCAGCGATTTTATGGCCGATCCGTTCAGTTCGTTCCGCGAAGAAGAACGCAAGCAAATTATAAAAGCATTGGAGGGAATAAATGTTTAAACCACAGAAAAGAGAAAATTATAAAATAAAATTTGGTACAACTTTAAAGGATAATTGCGCATGAAACTACCGATTATCGATATGGTTGTATTTCTGTTGTACATGCTGGGAATTGTGATTTTTGGCAGCCTGTTTTATTCCAAAAACCGGGGTGCTGAGGAGTATACTTCAGGTGGAGGCGCCATGCCATCGTGGGTGGTAGGAATGTCCATTTTTGCCACCTTTGTCAGCAGCATCAGTTTTTTAGCGATACCTGGCAAGGCCTACCAGGCGGATTGGAATGCCTATGTTTTCAGCCTTTCCATCCCCATTGCCGCGGTTTTGGCCGTGAAGTTTTTCGTTCCGCTTTACCGCAGCATCAATAGCATTTCGGCTTATACGTATTTAGAAACCCGCTTTGGCGTTTGGGCCCGGGTATATGCCAGCCTATGTTACATTCTTACCCAGCTTATGCGCATGGGCTCCATTTTGTATTTAATGGCATTGCCCTTAAGTACATTGTTTGGATGGAGCATTTCCACCATCATTATTGTTACAGGGTTCAGCGTAATTCTATATTCCATGCTGGGGGGAATAAAAGCCGTCATCTGGACGGATGCCATCCAGGGAATCATCCTTATTGGGGGAGCCGTTCTTTGTGCCGGAATACTGATATATAACATGCCCGAAGGCCCGATGCAGATTGTAAAAATAGGGGTGGAAAACGATAAATTCAGCCTGGGAAACCTGGGGTGGAGCGTTTCAGAATCCACCTTCTGGGTCATGCTGATTTATGGCTTATTTATCAACCTCCAGAACTATGGCATCGATCAAAATTATGTGCAACGCTACATGACCACAGGGTCTTTGAAAGAAGCGCAACGTTCGGCTCTGTTTGGTTCCTTGTTGTATGTGCCGGTTTCGCTGTTATTCTTTTTTATTGGAACCGCACTTTTTGCCTATTATAAGGCTGTGCCCGATTTACTGCCGGCCGGTTTACAGGATATTTCTGCCGGAGATAAGATATTTCCGCATTTTATTGTGCACGGTTTGCCCAAAGGAATTACCGGTCTGTTGATTGCCTCGGTTTTTGCTGCCGGTATGAGCACCATTTCCACCAGCGTTAACGGTACTGCCACCATTGTGCTAAACGATTACTACCGCCGTTGGGTGGGTGATAAGGTTTCCGAGAAGAAGTCGATGACCGTACTGTACATCGCCTCTTTTGTGTTTGGCGTGTTGGGCATCGGCATTGCCATCGCCATGATTTCGGTAAAAAGTGCACTGGATGCCTGGTGGATGCTGGCTTCCATCTTTAGTGGTGGCATGCTGGGCTTGTTCCTGTTGGGGTATGTAGCCAAAAAAGCAAACAAAGTGGGGGCCATTGTTGGAGCTATTTCCGGGGTTTTGGTGATTTTCTGGATGAGCCTTTCGCCCCTGTATTTTACCGAAGGAAAATGGCTCGCTTTCCGTAGTCCGTTCCATGCCAATTTAACGGTGGTAATTGGTACTACCGTGATTTTTCTGGTGGGGTTTATAGCCTCCAAATACATTTTCGAGAATAAGAATACCGAAAAATAATCGTATGAAAACACACTTAAAAATAGCAGTCGTACTGCTTGCAGGCATATGGATGAGTTGCAGCAGTCCGCAAAAGGAAGAAAACACGGGTACGGACGAACTAAGATTATGGTACACCCAACCGGCCTCCATATGGGAGGAAGCTCTGCCCATTGGCAACGGACGATTAGGAGCCATGGTTTTTGGAGGCGTGAAAACAGACCGGATTCAGTTTAACGAAGAAACCCTTTGGACCGGGAAACCGCATGATTATTCGCATCCCGGAGCCGCTCAATATTTGGATGAAATACGGCAATTGCTTTGGGCCGGCAAACAGGACGAGGCCGAAGCACTGGCCATGCAACATTTTATGTCCATCCCCTTACGTCAGTTGGCATACCAGCCTTTTGGGGATGTGTACCTGCATTTTAACCATACGGGTGAGGTTCAAAATTATGA
Source organism: Bacteroidia bacterium (assembly GCA_030433225.1). Lineage (GTDB taxonomy): Bacteria > Bacteroidota > Bacteroidia > Bacteroidales > UBA5342 > JAUIMD01. The sequence continues at coordinate 226 of JAUIMD010000007.1, read as the reverse complement.
GCGGGAGCTAAGTCTGAACAATGCCGAATGTAAAACGCACTATTCGGTAGGAGATACCACATTTACAAGGGAATACCTGGCCAGTTCGCCGGATCAGGCCATTGCCATCCACCTGGGGGCAAATCAATCCCATGCCTTAAATTTCGGGTTATCGATGGCGGCCTTACACGAAGGGTATAGCACAAGTTACAAAGATGATGGTACCGTACAATTGCATGTACAGGTA
>JAUIMD010000474.1 GCA_030433225.1 Bacteroidia bacterium | reverse complement strand
CTTTCATAATGGCATAAGGATTCTCCACCTTTTCCACGTATGGCAAACGGAGCTCCACCACACTGTATTCTTCCACGCTATCAGCTCGTGTTGTGAGGCGGTTAAAAACAGCATATTGCCGTTCCCAGGCACGGATGTATTGTCCGCCCCAGCCGGGTTGAGTAGGATCGTTGGGGCGGGTACGTAAAAAATACATTAATGAAGGGGTATCACCCATTTTAAGCCGATCCCCTTTTTCGTAGAAATATGCTCCCAAGGCACCTTTTTCTTTAATATGCTGCTCCACAAAAGCTTTATTTCCATAGGCTCCCTGCTGATTTCCCTCTTCGAACCAGCCATAGTACGTGGCATTGGATTCAATCATCCAAAGGTTTTTAAAATTTTGGGTGATGTAATGGTACGCATTTACCGACCATTTTTTGTTGGGCCCCCCAATGTAATACACGCGTAGTTTGGGCAGTACATCGGGTGCATCGTGTAAGGCCTGAGCCAAATCATCGATGCCACCCCAGATGAGTATGTTCAGCGGGCGTTCATCTTGTTTTCGGGCACATTGCACAATCCACTCCGACCCCTCCGTGGGTTGGTCGTATCCTTTTAAATTCGGAAGGTCCAATGCTCCCTGTTTGGAGATGCTTCGCAAAAACTCCGGGGTGGGGTAGGCAACAGAATGGGTTTGTAAATTAGCGTAATCCTTTTCGTACGCATCAATAGCCTCCATAATATGCATTTTTCCACCTTTACCATAGGGAGAGGCGATAATTCCCTCTACATCAAAAGTGTCAGCATACAAAAGGAGGTGTGCCAACGACTGGTAATCGTCAAAATCGGTTCCTCCAATATCGGTAGAAACGAGGATGCGTTGTTTGTTTCCGGAATTAGTTCGTGCAAAACCGGCCGCAACCGTTACCCAGCAAAAGGTAATTGCAAATACTATTTTAACACTGTACGTTTTCATCGTCCTTTAGTTTTTTACCATTTTCTGACTGTAGGTGGATTTATCAGCGAAAACAGTACGTACCACATAAACCCCTTTTGGGAGTTTCCCCGTTTCCACTTGCAAGGTTGTACTGTTATTTGCCATTGTGGATTGCACACGCTTTCCAAGGAAGTCAAAAATTTCCACCCGATTGATTTGCTTGTTGGTTTCTATGACAAACGTATTTTTCGCCGGATTGGGGTATAGCAACATGGGTGCCTCCGTGGTTATTTTGCGGGTGGAAGTGGGCACTTCGGCTCCGGTAAGTTCCATCAGGTATACCTCCAGGTTAGAATAGCCTGCCGGGGTAAGCAGTTTAAAATCGGTACTGTCGTTTGGATTTAGCCCCTTTTCTATTTCCCATGCATCGGGCATGCCGTCACTGTCCGAGTCTGCGGGTGCCATGTCCGGGGTGGAACTTTCGTACACATCCCAGGCCGTTTTGCCGGCGGCACGGTCTTCGGGCGAAACAAGGTTTATTTGCGTATCAATAATGCCGGAACTGAGCCCTTTGACAGGAGAAGTTTTTCCCTGCGAATCGGTATATGCATATCGCACTACGGGTATGTTGCCTTCCATTTCGGCAATTACCCGGGTGTCTATCGCATCGCGTTTGGGCAGGGTGGCTCCAACATCACGCACTACCGCCTGGTAGGCATCTTCCGTGGTTTGGGTGTAATTGTCATACGCCTCCAGTGCACCGTCCCATCGCACAGCTACATTTTCCACCCTAATTTTATCGATGGAACCTATCACACTGGCGAGAATGCCTTTCCAATTATCTTCTGTTTTGGCATCGCTTCCCACCATTATGTTTCCTTCCAGGTACCATTGAGCATCCCCTACATCTCCCTGGTTGGGTTGGGCAAAATACAAATCACCGGGCGTACTGGGCCCGGGTACAAAATAGTTATTTACCATATTCGTTTTGGCAAAGCCTTTGCCATTGGTTTTCATCCATTCTCCACCGTAAAAAGAATTTGTTTTTGACCAATTATAATTTACATTATTGCGGTAATCCACCAGCGCATACAGGTCGTTTTCATTGGAACCATTGATGCGGGGCGTTCTGGAATTATGACTGGCCATTAAATTATGGTGGTAGCTCGCATATTGACCACCCCATTGTGCCCCATAACCCCGTTCGCCTTTTTTATGGAAGGTATCAAACAACGATTCGCTAACGATGCACCACTGCACGGTAAAACTGGTATCGCTCGAAAAGTGTGTGGTTTCCTCAATGGCCCAGCTAAACGAGCAATGGTCGATGATGAAGTTGCCTCCGTTTTCTACTCTGAAAGCCGAAGTTTCCAGCCCCAGTTCATCGCCGGGGCGCGAACGAATGTAACGCACAATAAGGTTATGACAGCCGGAAAAATTTAAGGTTCCACCTCTAAAACAGATTCCATCACCCGGGGCGGTTTGGCCGGCAACGGTAAGGTTATTGCGGTTTACGCGCAAATCGTCTTTCAGGTTAATTACGCCACCTACCTTAAACACTATGGTAAGGGGGAGTTTTCGGGTAATTTTGCCCAATATGGGGTGGATGAAAACTTCCGTTCCCTGGTTTACTGCCCAGCGCATACTTCCTACGGGTGGATTATCTACATCGTCTTCAAGGGTAGTTACGGCTACAACCGCTGCCCGCTCGCCGTTTCCACGGCCTCCGGTGGCAAAGCGTCCGTAGCCTTCAGCTCCCGGAAAGGCCAGGGTTTGGGCCGTTCCGTGTGGATTCCTAAAAACCAGGTACAACATGGCAAACATGCTTTTTAGTATCGGTTTCAGCATT
>JAUIMD010000473.1 GCA_030433225.1 Bacteroidia bacterium | reverse complement strand
AGGCTTTTATACTCCTCAAGAGCAGAAAGGCTGCCCATGAGTTTATCCGGAGAACTATCCAACCCAAACATGCTGCAAAATTTTTGATTGGCCAGCAAAACCTCCCGGTTTTCGTTTTCCAGCAAAATTCCGGTTTGTAGATTGACAATAAGTGCAGCCAGCCGGTTTTCTGATTCGGTTAATTTTTCGTTAGCCTGCTTCTCTTTGGTAATGTCTTCCTGCATGCCAAAAAACCGGGTTACAACACCATCCTTATTAAACAGGGGCTGACCGGATAAACGAATCCAATACGGCGTGCCGTTTTTATGGTAGTTTAGTATTTCGCAACTAAACGGTTGTTTGTGGTGAATCTGGCTTTTAAGATACTGGATGGTATCTTTTGAGGTTTGTTTTCCCTGCAAAATCTGTCCGGGCTTTTTGCCTTTCACCTCGGCCAGAGTGTAGCCCGTAATGTTGAAAAAAGCTTTGTTCACCCATTCTACGCGTCCTTCGTCATCGGTTACCAAAATGGAATTCACCGAGTCTTCCACAATCAAAGAAAGTTGTTTTAACTCATCCTTTTGCTCTTTTACCTTAATGAGCAGCTCCTTCATGTCGGAGGTGGTAATTTCATGGGTTTTCAGTACATGAAGTAAATCAATGGTAGAATCGTGCAAGGAAAAATCGTCCAGTGTCAGGTTGTTTTTCAGTACGGTTTCCACCGAGTCGAACCACGGGGTAAGCAACAGCAGCAAATGGTTTTCTTCTGCCAGAAATTCCACCTGCCCCCGAAGCACAAAATCCGTTCGTTTGGTGGAACGAAATACCGCCACCTGGTTGGAAATTTTTTGCAATCCTTCGAAAGTGCACGTAGTAGTATTGGGCCGTTCGAGGGTAAACCAGTCGGTAAATTCGTTATGCTCGCATTGTCCAAAAACCTTTTGTATGGTTTGTCCGCACGATTGCATTACCATGCTCTCGTCCAGTAAAATGTAAAAAGGAAACAGGCGACTGAATTGGTCTTTTTGAAATGTAAATGTTTTCAATACTTACCAGTTTACTTTAAAAATTTCATGATCGTGTCCGGCGTCACGGCTTTCCAGCAATTCAATGGTAACATCGGTGCTGTACATTTTTGCCAGGCCCTGCAACAGGCCTTCCACAAAATCTTTCAAGCCTTCGCGCTTCGAATAGTAATGTACCTGTATGCTGTTTTCTTCTACATCAGACACCTGAAATTCGGGGGGAGTGAGTTTCGGATAAATCAGCATAATGCGGGTATGAAAGGCGGGCAGATTCACCAAAAATTCGCGCAGGTTATTTCCACCTGCTTCCATCAGTCCTCCGTACTTTTCTTTTCCGGTTTTTAAAATCCACCACTCGCCAAAGGTTTTCAACACATCGGTAACCGAAATCTGCATTTCTTCGGCAACGGCTCCGGCCAGTTTATAGGTAATGGCATCATCGTATGGCTCACTGCTCACGAAAAAATCCACATCAATACCGCTTCTTTCTTTAATGGCTTCCCATTTGTCAGCACCAAAATTGTGCACTACCAGTTCTTCAATTGATTTATTTACAATGCCGTACATCTAATTTCTTTTTTTATTAAGGTTAACAAGACTCTACAAGTTAAGAAAACGGATGGTAAGTGTGGCGGTTTTTATCAGCCTTTTATTAACTCATTCAGGCTCCAGTACTCCATTGCTGTCTTGAGTTTATACACATAATCCTCGTACTTTAACGGCTTTATAATGTAGCCGGCAATGCCAATTTTATAGCAATCCAGCATGTCTTTTTGGTTGGATGAGGTGGTAAGTATTATGGTTGGAACGTACTTCAGCGTTTCGTCATTTTTCAGGATGGTTAAAAACTCGATGCCATTCATTTTAGGCATGTTTAAATCCAGAAAAATTATGTCGGGAAGGTTCTCCTTTTTATTCATTATTTCGAGTGCTTCCTCGCCATTTTTAGCCTCTACAATCTGGTGTGGCAAATCCAGCGACGAGATGGTACGGTTCAGTTTCATCACCTCAATCAAGTCGTCTTCTATCAGTAGTATCTTTAATTTTCTATTCATTTCTCTGTGTTTAAGCAATTTATTTACCTACGCTAAAATTGGTAAAAACATCGGAATTTTTCGGCCGGTTTTCGATAAGCCACACCGTAAGTGTCGACGAATGGTAAATGCTGCCCGATAAACGGTAAAAAACCCGGAGAACGCCATCTCCGGGTTATTGAAAGTGTAAGTTGAGTTTCACACTTCCTGATCAACTTAAATGAATAAAAAACGTGTGTGAATAATTTCTTTTTTATCGGGTTATCAGAAACGTTCCCTGGCTCACCTGGCCGTTTTCATCGCTTATGCGATAGGTATACATTCCCTGTACTAAATTGGTTTGTTTATAGGTATAACGGTTGTTTCCGCTATTGCTGAGTTGCTGTTCATCCACCAGTTCACCAGTGAGGCTGAATACTTTGATGTGCACCTGATCTGTGGACTGCGGCAACAAAATATCGGTGTGTGTTTGAAACGGGTTAGGATAGTTGCTGACCTGCATGGCTGCTGTACCTGCTATACCTAACACCCCTGTAGTTACCTGGTTGGAAAAAGCTACATTGGAAAGCTCCACCGAAAACGGACTAAATGTGGTGTAGTTGCCCTGCACCGAAAATACAATGCGGTTTACCTTGGCAAGATTGCCCTGCTGTTGGTTGCCATCTACAAAATCGGTCAAGGCAAGGGCGTGTGTGGTTTCCGACAGGCTTGCGCCAATGGTGTAACGTAAG
>JAUIMD010000472.1 GCA_030433225.1 Bacteroidia bacterium | reverse complement strand
GCCTATGTTTCCAATTTCGGGAGAAGAATCGAAGGTGGAACACACCTTATAATGTACGTGCCTGGGCTGGAGTTCCTTCAAAAAAGTAAAAACGCGAAGAAGCTCCTGCTGCATCTCGTGGGGCGGCATGGAGCGGGTAGTTCCGGCAATGCCTACGGCATCCAGCTCGGGCAAAGCCGCAAGCATTTCTTTGGTGGGAGGTTCAAAAAAAAGCATGGTTCTAGCCCCTGCCCGACTCATAAATTCAAGGGCATCGGTAGAGCCCGTAAAATCGTCGGCATAATAAGCTAAACGGATGCGCTGCTTTCCTTCCATCATTTCCCTCCAAATTTTTGTACCGATTCTCCGAACTCTTTATATGCTTTGGCTGCCTGTTCTAAGGTCATTCCTTCAACAGCAGCGCCCCAGGCCTGGTGCAAGGCTTTCACACCTCCTGCAGGTCCGGATGGATGCGCCATAATTCCTCCACCTGCCATGTACAAAACGTCCGTTGTTTGCGTTCTTCGGTAGGTTTCAAAAGCCTGCCCGCCCCATTGACCGGAGGATAAAACCGGCAAGACAGAAGGATTGTTTAAAAATGGGGTATGGCACGACCGGATGGAACGCACCACCGAATCGTCCGATTCCCAGAACTTATTGTCGATGCCGTTCACATGCATTTGATCCACCCCCGCCAAGCGGAAAATCTTATTATAGGCAGGAAAATTAATGCCTAACAACGGATGGCGGTTCAGCATTCCCCAGCCGTTTCTGTGCCCGTGGATCGTAAGTTCTCCCCAACTGCACACCTCTTTTACGGCGGCCCACCCCACACTGTTGATGCTCACCATGGCACAGGTTCCACCATTTTTCACAATGGTATCGTAGTTGGCTTTCATGGTGCTTAAATCTCCGGAAAGGTTAAAGCCGTACATTACTTTTTTGCCTGTTTTTTCAGCAAAATCGTTGATCACTTTCATGATGGTTTCCACCCGAACTTTAAAGGGAGAATTGCCGGAAGAGGTTTGCAGTTCATCATCTTTTACAAAGTCAATTCCGGCCTCTGCCAGCGTTTTCACCAGGTCTGCAGTGTATTCTGGCGTTAGCCCCACACTGGGTTTTATAATGGTTCCAATCATGGGACGTTCGGGTCCGACGTATGCAAGTTTCTTCGTTCCCGCCATTCCGAATTTTGGCCCTGTAAAATGATCTTTGTAGGAATCCGGCAGTTCAAAATCATCCAGTTTTAAGCCAGTAAACTGGCGTAATTCATACAAGTTACCCTGCAGTGTAGAAATCAGGGCAGGTATGTTGTACCCAAAATTTTCGATGGACCAGGAAACGGTAACCTTTGCCTGGGTATATTTTTTATTCTCAATTTTATCGCCAGGCAAGGACGGTTCCGGGAATTCCCCTAAAATTTCTATGTTCTCCACCTTTGCAGCAAAACGGGTTTTGAGTTCATCCGTTTCGCCGGGCACCGCTACAAATGTCCCGCTCGACTGCTCACCAGCCAAAACGGCCGCGGCTTTTTCAACTTCGTAAGGGGTTTCTATTAAATAAGTGGCTACTATTCTTTCCATGTTATTCGTTTGATTCGATTATTCGAATGTCTTTCATCCGATCAGCAGGTTCTACGTTTAAAATTTCAGCTACACCATCTTTCATTCGGGCTTCCACTGTGGTATTTCCCGGGGCATGCAATTTAAAATATACATTCCAACCCTTTGGCCATGCCGGGAAAATATAGATGGAATCACCATTGGTTTGCAGCAACATTTCCTGCACACCAATCATGCCTGAACCTCCCCAATTATGGTCGGGTACCCAATCGAAACCCGGGCCCCAAAAGGCAGAGAATCGTCTGCCGGAATCCTGCAATTTCAAAACCGTCTGTTCTTTAGCTTCTTCTGATAATCCCAGCCGGGCGGCAAAAATGTTGTACTGTTTCCAGCTTTTGTGGTCTTTAAATTTTTGCACATCAGGATCATACCAATAAGTATTTTTTGCCGTCTCTAAATCTGGTTTTCCAATCCCGTAAATTTCCCACGGATATACAGGATATAACTGTGGAGCCTCCGTATTATTAATTCGTTCCCACAGTTTAGCGGGAGAAATCATCTTTTTTTCATCCACAACCCAGTAGTTTATAGGTGGAATTCGATCCAGGAATTGTTGCCAATGTTCACGTTTACTTTCATCAATATAAGGTTCTGATAAAGTAAGCAAACCTTCGGTGACTGTTTTTAATGCGACAATAGTGGAAGTGGCATTATAGGCCATTTTGTAAGTCTCGCAGGAGGAACCCGGGTAAAAAACAAGATGGCCGTTTTCATCTAAAACTTTAGCTCCTCGTTGACTTGCCAAATATTGGTAATGTTCGTCGAAAAAGGTAAGACAACTTTCGATGAGGGTAATGTATTCCGAAATATCCTGATTTGTATAATTATGTAGTTGCAACGCCATCCAACAAATTTCCAGGGCAGTATCCCACTGGTACTCCAACCATGCATTGTATTGCATTCCGGGGTCATAATTCTCAGGTCTTTTCCAATTGTATTCGCTGGGATTGGGCAATCCGAAATTCTCAATTTGCTCTGTAAAACACGCCCCCTTATGGCCCCAGTAGACTTCGCTCCGTAATTCGGCATTTTTTAACAGGCGCACATAAAATTCCAATTGGGGTTTCAACAACTCGAAATCACCTGATTTTAGCATTGGGAAATACACCAGCCGCTGGTTTTGGGCCGTAAAAGTTCCACCGCCCCAGTTCCTAAAGTCAGGACTAAAAGG
>JAUIMD010000471.1 GCA_030433225.1 Bacteroidia bacterium | reverse complement strand
CTCCAGGTCCATCTGCAACCCACCCACCAAAACTAAAGTCATCCAGCATCCACCCTTCATTATGCGCATTAACAGAATCACTGTACAGTGTAAATCGTATTAACAGAGTATCGTAACCTGTCCAATGATCATATTTGAAACTGTACACCACATCGCTCAACTCCTCCTGTTTTCCTGTAAAACCTGCCTTATCATGTGCTGAACTAATTGCGTCGTCGCGATTGTACATACCAGTGCGATACATAAAATTTTCATTTATAAATGGATCATCAATTAAATTGAACCACTGTTCTCCATTGTTGTGTGATGTTTCAATAATTCCACCGTCTGCCTGCCGTTCAAAATCATATTTGTGCCTAAATACCATCTCATATCCGTCCGATCCATCCAAAATTACCTTAAACTGAAAAGAGGCCTTAACATTGGAACCGTAGTATTGGTTGGTGTCCGACACCATTGCTTTTTCACCTAAACCCGCGTGATTAGAAGGCAGAAAAAGAATGTGTTTTTGGGGCTTCATTATTTTCCAGATATCGCCGTCGGTAATTTTCACATACGGCAATTCCGCAGAATCTTCAAAGTTAAACCAACTTCCACCAAACCCCATTGGTATAGGAATTTGGGAATACATAGAACTAAATAACATGAATACTAACATGGATAGGGAAAGTGTTTTCATAACGATAAGTTGTGTAAATAGCAGCAAGTTAACCAATTTTGATTCTAACTCCTAACACTTTAAAACAATGCAATACCTTCCTTATTCCCGGGCACATAAAAGCATTAAAAAAGCAGCTGAAACGCGTTCTTCCAGCTGCTTTTTTGCATACGGCATATACCTCGTCTGCCCAATCTAGTTCACCAACTCCGCATCGGATGGATATCATTTCCCTTCAAACCAGGGTTCCAATGGGCCGTATAACCGGAACAGCACATTCCAGCCTTTTCCGCGTACGGTTTGTATCCAATTGTTTTCGAAACCTTTGGGAGGTTTTGGGCCGATGTAATCTTTTTCAGTAAACTCCATGCGGTTTAAAAAACCGAGGCATACCTGGTAAGTTAGTTTTATTTTTTCAAAATAAGGAACATGCTCCACCTGCATTCCAATGGAAAGACGAGCGCTCCACCCGTTTTTTAAAATGGATTTAAATAACGAATTGTTGTAACTTGCCCTGAAACCCTAATTCCGTGCCCATGATACTGAAGTTAACCGAGCATTTAAGCCTCCCTGAGGTGATAAAATCGGAGACCGCCCAACGTTTCGGCATCGACAATACCCCACCGCAGGAACACCTCAACAACTTACGACGCATGGCCAATGAATTGTTTGAACCCCTGCGCGCCGCCATCAGCAAAGAACGGGGAAAAGACTCCCCTTTGGTAGTTACCAGTGGTTACCGCTGTGCCGCCCTCAACAAAAAAATTGGCGGTAGTACGCGGTCGCAACATTGTGTGGGGCAGGCGCTGGACCTCAACATTAACGGTTGGTTCGACGATTTTGACAATGGCGACTTGTTTTACCTGATTCTGGAAGAATTTAGTTTTGACCAGCTCATCTGGGAATTTGGTGATGAGGAAGCCCCCGACTGGGTACACGTGAGTTACGTGACCGCTTCCGATAACCGCAAAAAAGTAACCCTCGCCAAAAAGGTGGATGGAAAAACCGTGTATACCCACTTAGAAACTTAACCCCATGTCTGAATTAAATTTAAATCCCATAAAAGCCATTGGCGACTCCCTGAGCAAGGTGCTCAACTCCTTTGATGAAATCATCACTTCCAAGGAAGAGCGCATGGACAAAGACAATGAACTGGCCAAAGTTCGCAATGACCTGGCTGAGATTCAGCGCGACATGTACAACAAAACCGCCGAGGTAGAAGTAGGGCTAAACCAGGCCAAAAGTCAAATTCTACAGGCAGAGGTGAACGGCAATAGGCTACAACGCATGTGGAGACCGATACTGATGCTCTGCTTCGGATTTATTATCATTTACCAATACTTTCTGGTACACCTCATCAACGTAATTTATGCGGCAGCCCATGGCCCCGATGAAGTGCTGTTGCAGTCCTTCGAAATGTCTGACCGTTTTTGGACTTTACTGGAAATAGGTATTGGTGGATACATAGCCGGTCGATCCTTGGAAAAAATCACGCCTAACCTGGCCAAAACCATCCTCGAACAAAAAGAATCGCGCCGCATGACCGAAGAGGTAAAAGCCAAGCAGGAAGCCCGCGATCAGCGGCAGGAACGCCGCCAGGAACGTTGGGAACGACGTCAGGACCGGAAAGATGCCCGACTGGAAGCAAAACTTATTGAAAAAGACCTGGTGATGACAGATGCCCCGGACGAGGCACTCACAAAGAAGGAAGAACGACAAAAGAGACGTCAGGAAAGACGCCAGAGAGGGAAGGGGCTAATGGGCAAACTATTTAAATCTTAAGCATGGCGCTCATCGAACTATTTTCAAAATCCTATTATCCGCAATTACGGGCCTATACTTTATTGCTAGCAGGTTTGCTTGCTGGTGGAAGTTTAGCAGTAAATTGGTTAGGGTCGGATGATGAACAACGCGATAACAAACAGGAAGTGCTGTGGAGCCACGCAACCGAAAACTTTTGGGAGAAAAGTCCGATTAAAGTAAAAAAGGGAGATGTGCTAATCCTTCAGGCATCCGGCAGCTACCTCATGGATGTGGAAGCCTTTTTGGCCGACCCACAAAAAAGAAAGCCCCTTACCTGCGGAATAAACGGCCTGCCCCAAAAACAACTTTCGGATGGCTTA
>JAUIMD010000470.1 GCA_030433225.1 Bacteroidia bacterium | reverse complement strand
ATTCGCCCAGAAACGAGAAAAAGGAAAGTAGCGCAAGAATAGTAAGGCCGGGGATGTATAACCAATATCCCTGGGCGAACTGCAGGGGACGAACCAATTCAATTTCAGGTGCACCAAAATATAGCGGAAAGCTTTCTGCTGTGTTGGTTAAAAACAATATGGCCCATAAAATCCAGTAAGGAATAAGGGTTCCGGCCAGCATGGATAAAAACAGCTTTAAGTCTATCTTGCGCAAAAACAGAAACAGGCCTAAAAATAAAGGCAACATGTAAAGGGCGTAAAAACTGATGATGCTGCCACTTGAAATAAGCAGTGAGATGTTAAAAACCCGCCGGTTGTTGAGGTCTGTTTTTTCGGAAGAAAACAATAAAAACAAGGTAAATAGTACCAAAATGGGTAAAAGGTATGCATCACTCATTTGCTGCATTGAATAACCGCTGCTCAGCAAAAGCATGCCAATGAGTACCGGCATAAGGTTGCGGGTTTCAAAAATCCACAAGCCATTAATTACCAGGTGTATGGATAAGCCAATGAAGAGGGTGAAAATTGCAGATATGAGCAGGGATAAGCGTTGGTATTGCCCTCCCGATCCAAACAAATTTTGGTAAAAAGGTGTGGTGAATGAGGGCTCACTTGCCGGAAACGAAAGGTAAAACGGAACAATTCTGCTCAGAACAAGTGCCAGAGAGAGTACGATAAAAATAAAAGGCATTGATTTTTGCGGACCCATTCCAGTTTTTTTTCGTAAAAGTAAAAGAATCCAACAAAAAACGAATGCGCTTTAGGTGGGAAGTGACTTATTGAACAGTTTCCTTCAGCAGGTCTTCAATTAACAGGGTAACTCCTTTGGGTTCGCCAATGTAATTGTTCACCATAATGCTAAAGGTGTAAATCTCCTTCGAAGGCGAATAAATGTACCCGGCATAACCTTTTACGCCGGTCATGCTGCCGCTTTTGGCATACACGTGTTTTTCAAGGTTGGTGTATTGTAAAAACTGTTTAAGGGTGCCATCTTCACCGGCAATGGGCAGCGATTTTAAAAAGTAAGGGGCTGTGGGACTTTCGGTACGCATATAATCCAGCACGGCAACTAAAAATGCGGGCGTTAATTTGTTTTGTGGAGATAATCCTGAGCCATCTTTTAGCGTAATGTATTTGAGGTTTAGATTGTGCTTGCGCCAAAAGTCTTCCACATACCGAATGCCTCTTTCGCGATTGGCCGTGTGGCTGCTTTTCAGCGAAAGGTGTTTGAGCATATACTCTGCGTAAATGTTAACACTTTCCTTGTTGGTAACTCTCACAATTTCGTGCAAAAAAGGAGAAAACAGCGATTTAATAAGTTTCGAATTTTCCGGCAGGGGGAGGTCGGATGTTGAGCAGCCCCTGGCTTCTATTCCCTTTGATTGCAAATACGTTAACAGTTCATGGTTAAACTGGTCGGCAGGGTTTGGCAAGGCTGCCTTAATTACAAAGCTATCCTGAAAACACGGGATGCTGCCTGCAATGTATTGGTGGTAGGCATATGGGGCTCCATAAACGAATGCGCTGTCTTTGGTATTGTTGGCTGCTGTGGCAAAGCTCTCCAGGGTAAGTTTTTCGATGCTGGGATTGGTTTTTACCACCTCTACGGCACTGCCCGGAGCGCCTGATTTGAGCAAAATTTCGTAGGCATTATCTCTCCATGCAAAACCATAAGTGGGCGAGGCATAGTAATTGCCGATGTCTTCCCAACTCCATCCGGGTGGAATCACCTGCGTGTCAAATATCGAGGTGTTTACTTCAATGCCACCTAATATTTGTTTAATGTTATTTTGCAACAGCGTTTGCGCAATAACTTCAAACACCATTTCGGGAGAAATGCCGGTGTATTTAGAGGCCAGCGTGGGGTCTCCGGCAGAATTTATAATAACCTTTCCATGCAAAACCCCCTGCTGTGTGGGGCGGGAGCTGATGTAAATTTTGGTGCCAAACTTAAAATTAGGATCCAGCAGTTCAAGGGCGGTGCTTGTAGTTACCAGTTTCATGAGCGACGCAGGCACCAGACTGGTATTGGCGTTGTAATTAAGTACCGTGTCCTGTTTGGTGTTGTTAACCAGCAATATGCCAACGGTGGCTCCTTTAAGTGGTTCTGCTTTTAAAAACGTTTCGAGGGGGGTAGTGGCTTTTGCCCAAACCAATACCAAAGAAAAACACAACACAAACAGGGTACTTTTTTTCATGTACAAAATATTTCAAGTAAATGTAGTAAAACCTTTTGTGTTAACGTTCTACCAACAAAGAAAAAATCAAAAGCTCGGGTATATACTCTTGCTTCGGGTAAAACCCCGGCTTTTTTAAGCCGGTATATTTTTTCTACGGTCAAACATTCGGGAAATTATTTAATAAATTTGGCGCAACTAAACAGAAAGCATGAATTGGATCGAACATTTAGGGCAATACACCCTGTTAATGGTCAGAACGTTCTCGAAACCCGACCGGCATAAAATGTTTTTAAAACGCCTGGTGGATGAAATGGTGCAGGTAGGGGTAAATTCCATTGGCATTGTGGCCATAATTTCCATGTTTATAGGTGCCGTTATTACCATTCAAACGGCTTACAATATGGAAAACCCTTTGCTGCCCAACTATACGGTAAGTCTGATTACCCGCGATACCTTATTGCTTGAATTTTCTTCCACCATTTTAAGTATGATTTTGGCCGGCAAAATAGGCTCACGCATAGCTTCAGAAATAGGCACCATGCGCGTTACCGAACAAATTGATGCATTGGAGATTATGGGGG
>JAUIMD010000469.1 GCA_030433225.1 Bacteroidia bacterium | reverse complement strand
CTCCCTTCCAACGGATGCCGCATTACAATAAGGTCGGCATAATTGCTCACCATTTTAATGGTATCTTTTAAGGTTTCTCCTTTGGTGGAACTGGACGAATTGGCGTCAGAAAAACCAATTACGCGCCCACCTAACCGATTAATGGCTGTTTCAAAACTTAATCGCGTGCGGGTGGAAGGTTCAAAAAACAGGGTGGCCACAACTTTATCTTTTAAAAGCATTTGGTTGGGGTTGGCCTCAAAATAAGCAGCCAACTCCACCACTTTTAAAATTTCTTCCTTCGAGTAATCGGCGATGGATACCAAACTTCGGTTCTTCATGCTGTTAAGTTCAAAATATTACATCAAAAAAAAACCAATAATTCATTACTGAACGATTGGTTTCGTATGGTTTATGCCCAAAAAAATATGGCTTGCAAGAACACCTTGCCTCATCTTTTTGCGTAGGGACTTTCGAAATATCATAATGCTAGCAAAAATACCATTTCTGTGGGATTAAAACGTGATAAAATTTCATGTTTTATGCACATTTCGATAACATCTCAAAACCACGACAAATCCATTTTTTAATTTTAGAAATAAAATAAACAAAAGTCAATTGACGCTGTTTACTGTACTACATTGACGAAGTAACTTAAGAATGGATCATTTTTCTTATTTAGCAAATAGCGAACCTGCTGTAATTGAGACGATGTATCAGCAATACAAGCAGGATCCAACATCTGTTGACGACACATGGCAACAGTTTTTTAAGGGGTTTGATTTTGCCTCTACTCACTTTCCTGATAAGCTTGCCAAGGGCAGCCCGTCTGGTATCGACGAAAAGGAATTTTATGTAATGGACCTGATCATGGCCTACCGGCAACGGGGTCATTTATTTACGTCTACCAACCCTGTGCGGTCGCGTAGAAAGTACTTTCCAACGTTGGACATTGAATATTTCGGACTTGAAAAGGGGGATTTAGAGACCGTTTTTAAAGCCGGAAACAGCATTGGTATAGGGCCTGCAAAGTTAAAGGACATCATTGCCCACATGCAGGAAACGTATTGCCGTTCCATTGGGGTGGAATACCTTTATATCCGGCATCCGGAGGTAGTAAAGTGGTTGCAGGACCGCATGGAAAGCACCAAAAATAAGGCCGACTTTTCTCCCTCACAGAAAAAAGCGATTTACCAGGAATTGCAACAAACCGTTCTTTTTGAGCAGTTTATTCATAAAAAGTTTATTGGTGAAAAACGCTTTTCGCTTGAAGGAAGCGAGGTGTTAATACCGGCCATTTGGGCCTTGTGCATTAAGGGCTACGATGTGGGTGCCCGCGAATATGCCATTGGCATGGCACACCGTGGCCGATTGAACGTGCTGGCCCACATTATGAACAAACCGTACGAAAACATTTTTCGTGAATTTGCCGGTGCCGAATACGAAGGAGGCATTCAGCTGGGGGATGTGAAATACCACCTTGGCTACGGGCGTGATATTGAGGTGGCAAAGGGAAGAAAGGCCCGCATAAACCTGCTGCCCAATCCATCGCACCTTGAAACGGTTTTCCCCATAACGGAAGGCTTAATTCGCGCTAAAATTGATGCGCAACACAAGGGAAGCTACGATGCCTGTGTGCCCATAATTGTGCACGGAGATGCAGCCATTGCCGGACAGGGAGTGGTGTATGAAACCGTACAAATGAGCCAGCTGAACGGATATAAAACCGGAGGCACCATACATATAGTTATTAATAACCAGGTAGGGTTTACCACCAGTTACCTTGAAGGGCGATCCAGTACGTATTGTACGGATGTGGCCAAGGTAACCCGTTCACCGGTTTTCCATGTAAACGGTGATGATGTGGAAGCCATGGTGCACACCGCCCAGTTGGCCATGGAATTCCGCCAGAAATACAAAACGGATGTATTTATTGATATTTTATCCTACCGAAAATATGGGCATAACGAGGGAGACGAACCAAGGTTTACGCAGCCTACGCTGTATAAAACCATTTCGAAACATCCGGATCCTAAAACCATTTATGGAAATAAATTAAAAGCAGACGGAATACTTACCTCGCAGGATGTAGAGGCTTTTGACGAGGCATTTAACAATGTACTGGAAGATCACCTGGCACGGGCCAAGGAATCAAAAAAGCTCAACATTCGCCAATTTCTTCCTCAAACCTGGGATGGCTTTCACTACCCTGAGAACAAGGAGTTTTTTATGCCGGTAGCCACTGGGGTTGAAAAAAAGAAGCTGGTTGAAATTGGTAAAAAAATATTCTGGTTGCCAAAAGATAAGCCCTTTTTTAATAAGGCGCGTAAAATTATGAGTAACCGCACGCAAATGCTGGAAGACAACCAATTGGATTGGGGGACGGCTGAATTGCTTACCTATGCCACGCTGGTAGATGAAGGTATCTCCGTTCGCTTGAGCGGGCAGGATGCAGTGCGTGGTACATTTGGGCACCGGCATGCGGAATATACGTACGAAGACAGTTCCGAACGGTATAAAATTTTCGATAACATCAACGATGCAGAGGCAAGTTTTAAGGTATTCAACTCAAACCTGTCAGAATATGGCGTGTTGGGCTTTGAATACGGATATGCCTTGTCAACACCCAAGCACCTTACCATTTGGGAAGCCCAGTTTGGGGACTTCTACAATGTGGCACAGGTAATTATTGATCAATACATTAGCAGTGGAGAAGAAAAATGGGGCTTAATGAATGGCCTTGTGATGTACCTGCCTCATGGCTATGAAGGCCAGGGGCCGGAGCACTCTAGTGCACGAATTGAGCGGTTCCTGTCACT
>JAUIMD010000468.1 GCA_030433225.1 Bacteroidia bacterium | reverse complement strand
TGGCTGCTTCCACCACCACCTAATGGTTGTTCGGCATCGTCATCCTCATCGTCGTGAAAATCCCCCTTGTTTTTAATTTTATTGTTATCGAAATAGTTTTTCATTTTATCGTAGGTTACTTCAAATTCAGTCATTTTTTTGGCAGCAATGTTGTTGTTCTCCTTTAATAAGGCCAGCAACAAATGCCCGGTTCCAACAATTTTGTCTTTCAGGGCACGTGCTTCCAAATGGATCATTTTTAAAATCTTCTCGGTTGAATTGAGAAGGGGAACATTCATATCGTCCACCTTCACAATGGTACCGGAACGGATGTCCATTTCAATGGATTGTTTAAGCTCAAAAAGGTCGATGTTGAAGGCAGTTAAGGCATCAATGGCATTTCCTTCTCCTTCCCGTAAAATACCTAGCAGCAGGTGCTCCGGACCAATAAAGCTATTGCCCAGTCTTCCAGCCTCCTCCTTGCTAAACCCGATTACGTCTTTAATTCGCTGAGATAATTTTGTGCTCATATGTGGTTAAATTTATTTCATGTTTGGTACGGTAAAATTAGCAATTAATAAAAAATACCGAAACGCGTTTGCGATAAAGAACGTTTCACCAAGCCGAATTGGCAATAATCGGCCGCTTTTTTTACGCATTTTTAACTACTATCATTTTGTCACTTTATTTGTCCAAAAAGTAATTAACTTTTTATCAATATTGCCGTATTCTTGCACCATTTCTATTATTTTTACTCGTCTGTTTTATACAGACGGGAAAACAATTGTTTGTAACAATTCAGTAAAACTTTGAATTAAAATTTAGTGTACATGGCTGAAGGAGAAAGAATCATAAAAATAAGCATTGAAGAGGAGATGAAGTCGGCGTATATCGACTATTCCATGTCGGTGATCGTATCGCGTGCCTTGCCCGATGTACGGGATGGATTGAAGCCCGTTCATCGCCGTGTTTTATTTGGAATGTCGGAGCTGGGAATAACCTCAGGAAAAGCATATAAAAAATCTGCCAGAATTGTAGGAGAGGTACTGGGTAAATACCATCCTCATGGTGACAGTTCTGTATATTTTGCCATGGTTCGGATGGCGCAGGATTGGTCGCTGCGGTACCCCTTGATTGACGGACAGGGTAACTTTGGATCTATTGATGGGGACAGCCCTGCAGCTATGCGTTATACGGAGGCCCGTTTGGCAAAAATTGCCGAAGAAACACTGGCCGACCTGGATAAAAACACCGTCGATTTCCAACTGAATTTTGACGATACCATTAAGGAGCCTACCGTGCTTCCTACCAAAATACCCTTATTGTTGGTGAACGGTGCTTCGGGTATTGCCGTGGGTATGGCTACCAATATGCCTCCTCACAACCTGAGCGAAGTTATTAATGCCACCATTGCCTACATTGATGACCGTGACATTGAAATGGAAGAGCTCATCAAACTGGTAAATGCTCCTGATTTCCCTACCGGTGGTATTATTTATGGGTATTCCGGTGTTAAAGAGGCGTATGAAACCGGTAGAGGCCGTATTGTACTACGGGCAAAAACCGAGATTGAAACCACCTCGAGCGGAAGAGAACAAATCATTGTGAAGGAAATACCCTACCTGGTAAACAAGGCAGAAATGATTATGAAGATTGCCGACCTGATCAACGATAAAAAGATTGACGGCATCTCCAACATTAACGATGAATCTGACAGGCATGGAATGCGCGTGGTAATTGACCTGAAGCGCGATGCTATTGCCAATGTGGTTTTAAACAAATTGTTTAAATACGCGCAACTGCAAACGTCGTTTAGCGTAAATAACATTTGTTTGGTAAAAGGCCGCCCGCAACTGCTGAACCTGAAAGACCTGATTCACAATTTTGTAGAACACCGTCACGATGTAATTGTACGCCGTACGCAATACGAACTGGAACAAGCTGAAAAAAGAGCCCATATTCTGGAAGGTTTGATTATTGCCAGCGACAACATTGATGAAGTGATTAAAATTATTCGCGGCTCAAAAACTCCCGAAGAAGCCCGCGAGACGCTGATGGAACGTTTTTCGCTTACTGAAATACAATCACGGGCAATTGTTGAAATGCGTCTGCGCCAATTAACCGGGCTGGAGCAGGACAAATTAAGAAGCGAGTACGACGATTTGATGAAACAAATTGCCTATTTCAAAGATGTGTTAAGCAACCTTGAATTGCGCATGCAAATTGTAAAAGACGAGCTAGTCGAAATAAAGGCCAAATATGGCGATGAGCGCAAAACTGAAATCGTATTTTCTTCGGAGGAATTTAATCCTGAAGATTTTTATGCGGATGAAGAAATGATCATCACCGTATCGCACATGGGGTACATCAAACGCACTCCACTGGCCGATTTCAGAACCCAAAACAGGGGAGGGGTAGGCAGCAAAGGAAGCACAACCCGCGATGAGGATTTCCTGGAGCATGTGTATCCGGCATCCATGCACAACACCATGATGTTTTTCACCCAAAAGGGGCGCTGTTTCTGGAAAAAAGTGTATGAAATACCAGAAGGTACCAAAACCTCTAAAGGTCGTGCAATTCAAAACCTGTTAAACATTGATCCGGACGATAAAGTAACTGCATTTATACGTGTAAGGAACTTAAACGACAAAGAGTTTATCGAAAATAACTATCTGATATTCTGTACAAAACAGGGGGTGATCAAAAAGACCCTGCTCGAAGCCTATTCTCGTCCGCGACAAAACGGTGTAAACGCCATAGTGTTGCGTGAGGATGACCGGGTGATTGAAGTGCGTTTAACCGATGGCAATAATGAGGTAATCATTGCTAATA
>JAUIMD010000467.1 GCA_030433225.1 Bacteroidia bacterium | reverse complement strand
TGTTTCATCAAACAGGGCCCACGCATCATACAGGGCTATGCTGGTATGAAATAAGTTTCGTGCATGTACCGTTGGCCGGGCATAATCGTGCCTGATGGCATCCAGCAACACTTCATTCCAAAGGCGGGCAATGGAAACGTGCTTTGGACTTTCTGAGATATTGAGGGTTACCTCAAGCGACGAAGGTTCACTGACGCAGTTGTTTTTCTCTATTACGGTGATTTTTCCGGTAGTGGCCACTTTCCACTGTACGGTAATTTCCGGTCCTCCCTGCCCACTTATTATGGTACCGTTTTCTACCTTCCAATTATATTCACTTCCTTCGGTTACGGGGTAGCTATACGTGGAGGTACTTAAAACACCTGCAGAGGCCGCACCTGTTATGGGTTTGGAGTCGAGGTAGGTACATGATCCATCATCCATTGTGGCATTGGGGTTATAGGAGCATGAATTGGGGTCGGTACATCCCGAAATTTTTACCAGTCCCACATCCCAGGTTTCGTATCCCTGGTTTTCGGTGATTTTTAAAAACTGATTGGATGCAAGGTTGGAATACGTTTCCATATTTCCATTTGGCCAGGTAATAAACAGCGAATCAATTTTAGTATAGGATCCCAGGCCAAAATGTACCGGTATTTGGTTTTGAGCCATAAAAACGGCTCCGGAATAATGCCTTTGCAGGGTATGGTCTCCTACCTTAATTTTTATGAAGGAGCCAATCGCATCCCTGTTGGATTGTGTTCCTACCAGCTTTAGTTGTATCCAGTTTTTGTAGTGAGCATCCGTACTTTGAACCGATTGATTTTCCAAAAATTCCACCTGGTTTTCCGTTCGGCTAATGAGCATATCCATGTCGCCATCAAAATCGTAATCAAATACGGCCAGGCAATTTGATCGTGAGGGTTCTGTCATGCCCATTTCGGAGGCCTTTTCTACAAAGGTCACTTTCCCATTTTGCAGGTCATTCTCGTAATATTTGTTTACATCGTTTTTAAAGTATCCATTTAAAACAACCAGGTCTTCGTCCATGTCATGGTCAAAGTCGGTAAAAGCACATCCCCATCCCCAGCCTGTACCTGCCACATTTAATGCATTGGCAACATTTATAAATGTATCGGTACCCATGTTTTGGTACAATGAACTTTCGTGAATGTTGGTGATAAATAAATCGGTAAGTCCATCGTTGTTGTAGTCGCCCAAAGCCAGCCCCATTCCATCTTTAAACTGATCTTTAATACCCAGTTCGGCTGCTTTGTTTTGAAAAGTCTTCCCCTTTGTATTGATATAAAATTCGTTCGGTAAGTCAAAATCACGGGAAATGTACAGGTCCTGAAAATGGTCATTATTCACATCCCAGGGGATAGACATCCAACTGGTTTTGCCCGAGTTTAGCAGGCCTGTTTCGGCCGAAACATCCGTAAATGTGCCATTTTTGTTGTTTTTGTATAAGTGTGCAGCGCAATCATAAATGCTGGTAACGTATAAATCAATGAAACCATCGTTATTATAATCGAACCATAAGCCGCTGTTATTATAGCATTTATTCGTGGATGAAAGGCCGGATCCTGTCGTTACATTGGTAAAAGTGCCATCCTGGTTGTTGTGGTAGAGTTCGATGTAATGCGCATTGGTGAGAAAGAGGTCAGGAAACCCATCGTTATCATAATCTCCCCACGAAGCACTCATTTTTTCCCCGAACGAATAGATGCCGGAAACCACTTCATTGCCGTAATTGTGGGAACTGCGTATCCCGGATTGTTCGGTAACATTGCTAAAGGTTCCATCATTGTTATTGCGATATAGCTTGCTTTTAACAGCTGCGGTATTTTCGTTGCTCCATCGTTGAACCATGAAAATATCCAGGTCGTTGTCGTTGTCGTAATCCGCAATGGCTATTCCATTTATATCGTACGCATTGTTTAACTTGCTTTGTAACAGTATGTTTTTAAACTCCTGTGCGCGTACTTGTGTTCCTGTAAACAACAAAAGTGCCAGGCACGCGGCCAGCTTTTGTATGAAACGGGCGTATGGATTACACATTAAAAAACGTAGCATTTCTCGCTGGTATTTTTTACATACAGGCTGACTAAACAAAGGCGCTCATCATCATCCTGTAAATATGTTACTAAATGTTAACATGCTAAAATAGCATATTTTTTGGTTTCCCCTATGCCCTGGCATTATTCTTTGTAACTGAAATGTAATAGGCTTCTTTCTGCACCAATGGTGGATTTGTAAGCGAAGCAAAAATAGTGGCGTCAGTTCTCGGCATAGTGTAGCACAATCGCTAGTTTTGCAAACGGAAGATCTACCCAAATAACCTCCGATGAATACGCTAAAACAGCAAATACGTGCCCGCATACACCAATTTAAAAGGAGCTACTGGAGAAAGTCGAACCGGTCGTTTGCCATTCGCACCACTCTTTCCATTGCTTTGTTGAGCATCCCCTTTATTGTTTTAGGAGTGCCTTACTACGGTGTTACGCTTTCATTGGGAGCGCTGGCTGCCGCCTTGAGCGAAACGGATGATCATCCGAAAGGGCGAATGAAGGTAGTGGCCATTACGGTGGTGAGTTTTTTTGTTTCGTGTGTTGCCGTGGGGCTGCTACAACACAACCTGTGGGTATTGGGTACGGGCTTTTTGCTTTCAACCGTGGTGTTTATCTTAATCGGTGGAATTGGCGAGCGCTACCGCGCAGTAACCTTCGGATCTATTTTGGTAGGCATTTATGCCATGTTGGGCATAGAACTAAGTCCGGCCTGGTACTGGCCTGCTATTTTATTACCGGGCGGCGCCTTACTGCACGGCCTG
>JAUIMD010000466.1 GCA_030433225.1 Bacteroidia bacterium | reverse complement strand
CTAAACCCGCTCATTTTATTTTCTGCCGTATATGCTGCCATATTTAAGGCATCGTTGGCCGTACCGATGGGTGGAGAATAAGCAAAGTCAATGTCTGCCAAATCGGCCACGGTTAATTTAGAAGCGGCTGCAGTTGCAATGACATCCAGGCGCTTGTCGGCCCCCTTGTATCCCGCGGTTTGCCCCCCCAGGATTACGCCAGTTTTTTTATCGAAAACCAGCATAACCGTTACATTTTCGGCTCCGGGATAGTAGGAAGTATGGTGTTCGTTGTGCACCGTTACCGCATCGGCATCCATGCCTAATGCTTTCGCTTGCTTGAGCGACAAACCGGTCATTCCGGCAACCGCTTCAAAAACACGTACCACTGAAGTACCCAATGAACCTTTGTAGGAATGATTTCCACCTAAAGCATTTTCGGCAGCAATACGCCCTTGTCGGTTTGCGGGTCCGGCTAAAGGAATGCGGACCTTTTTCCCGTTTACACGGTGTTCAATTTCCACCATATCGCCACCGGCATAAATATTGGGGTCGCTGGTTTGCATTTTATCATTCACCAGTAAGCCGCCGGCTTCGCCCAGCTGTAGCCCGGTTTCTTTTGCCAGTTGCAGGGTTGGACGAACACCAATAGACATAATCACCATGTCGGCATCCAGTTTCGTTCCATTGCTAAGGGTTACGTGCTTCGATTGAATTTCTGTAACACCTACATTGGTATGCACACCTACGCCATAGGATAGCATTTCTGTTTCAATGAAACCAGCTGTTTCCGCCTCCATCAGGCTCATTACGTGAGGGGCTAATTCCACCACATGTACATTTAAGCCTCTTTTGGCAAGGGCTTCCACCATTTCCAGTCCAATAAATCCGCCCCCTACTACCACTGCATTTTTAGGATCTTTATGATCCAGATGTGCAGCAATTTTATCCATATCTTCCAATGTCCATAAACTAAAGACATGCTCAAGGTTCCCTCCTGGCAAATCCGGTGCAATGGGCCTTCCGCCCTGTGCTAAAATAAGTTTGGTATATTCTATAGTTTTTGTTTCGCCGGTTTGGGTGTTTTGGGTGCTTACCGTTTTTGCTTCTTTATCGATTGATACCACCATGGTGTGGGTAAAAACATCCACATTGTATTGTTGCTTGAAACTTTCGGGACTTTGCAGAATCAGTTTTGAACGTTCTTTGATATCTCCCCCAATAAAATAAGGCAGCCCACAGTTTGCAAACGAAACATCAGGTCCTGCTTCTAACATGGTTATTTGTGCCTCGGCAGAAATTCTTCGTGCTTTGGCAGCGGCCGTCGCGCCGGCGGCTACCCCTCCAACAATTACTATTTTTTCCATATTCAATCTTTTGTTTTTTCGATTTCGAGTGATGCGATCAACGTTTATTATGCGGTTGATCAACTTTTACACTGCAAAAATAGAGTGGGTGGAAAAAACAGTTTGTGCGTATTGTCACACAAGCGAAAGAATTTCGATTTTATTGCGGGAAAGCTTTATTCGTCCGAGTTTTTCGAGTTGTTTAAGCAGTCGGGAAACCACTTCTCGTGAGGTGTGCAGGTCGTCAGCTATTTCCTGGTGGGTCCCCTGAATTGTGCTACTGTTTATTTCGGAGGAGCGCTGTTTGAGGTATTCTTCCAAACGTTCGTCCATTTTTTTAAAGGCAACGCTATCGATGGTTTGCAGCATTTCTTCGAATCGCATGCGGTACGACAGCATAACAAAATTGCGCCAGCTGCTGTATTTTTTCAGCCAATCGTCCATGCAGGCAATGGGCACTAAAATGGCGGTAATGTCTTCCATAACTGTAGCACGCACCTCGCTTTTGGCATTGTTTAAACAACACGATAAGGTGGTAGCACAGGTTTCCCCCCCATTTAAATAATACAGGAGCAATTCGTTTCCTTCGGTATCTTCCCGAACTACCTTCAAACTTCCACTAATAAGAAGCGGCATGGCTATAATTTTATCTCCAATTTCAATAAAATTGGTACCAGCTTGCAGCTTACGCGTAGTACAGTATTTTTCCATTTCAGCCAACAATTCGGGCTCGATAAGTATGGGAAACTTTTGTTTTATGATGGTGGCAATAGCTTCAGACATGGACGTATATTATGGGTGTAAAAATACACAGCTTTATAAAAAGAAAAAAGAGGAACTTTCGCCCCTCTCTTTCCACCTTATTGTTTATTCGTTTTAATTCAGCAAGCTCAGCACTTTATTTAACGTAGCACTTGGACGCATTGCTGCGCTGGCCAGTTCAGCTTCAGGCTGATAGTATCCACCTATGTTCACTGCACTTCCCTGAACACCAATTAATTCTTCGTTTATTTTTACTTCGTTTTCCGATAATTGCTCAGCCACCTGGGTAAAGGCTTCCTTCAATTCTGCATCTTTATTTTGGGCTGCCAATTCTTGCGCCCAATAAAGGGTAAGGTAAAAATGGCTTCCTCGGTTATCGATTTGCCCTAAACGGCGAGCCGGCGACTTATCATTTTCGAGAAATGAGCTGGTGGCCGCGTCCAGTGTTTCTGCCAATACCAGTGCTTTGCTGTTTCCAAAGGTATTGCCTAAGTGCTCTAGCGAAACGGCTAAGGCCAGGAATTCACCTAATGAATCCCAACGCAAATAATTTTCCTCTAAAAATTGCTGTACGTGTTTTGGAGCCGAACCTCCGGCACCTGTTTCAAACAATCCTCCACCGTTCATCAATGGAACTATGGATAGCATTTTTGCACTGGTTCCTAATTCAAGAATCGGAAATAAATCAGTCAGGTAGTCGCGCAATACGTTACCGGTAACTGAGAT
>JAUIMD010000465.1 GCA_030433225.1 Bacteroidia bacterium | reverse complement strand
GTCGAGAGGCGAGTGATGCCTTAAACCCCGATAAGGTGGACAACCAGTTTCCCAAACGCCTGCAAAAAAACATACTGGGGCTGGCCTATAAGTTCGATTTTAACACAAGGTGGAGCACCACTGCATTTACCAAATTGTACCTGCTGGATACAAAAACATCGATGGAGGTGGATTTTGCGCTGGAAACTCAACGCATTGAGGCCTATCATAATTTTCAATACAGCATGGGGTATGGGCTGGCCACATCGTGGTTTGCTTTCCCGCAATTACAGCTCAAACTTTCGTATGAACATACCTACCGCATGCCCACTCCCGAAGAGATTTTTGGCGACGGGTTATTTGTGCAGGCCAACGCCGAGCTGGGGCCCGAGCAAAGCGATAATTTAAATTTGGGAGCCGAATACCTGAAACGGGTGAACGGTAACCATCAACTGTCGGTGGGCGGGAGTTTGATTTACCGCGAAGCAAAGGATTTGATTTACACGGTAGTAACCGTATCCAGCCCGCAAACGTATTACGATAACCTGAGCAAAACCAGGGTGCTCGGGGTGGAAGGCAACTTCAGGTACCAGTTTCGCAAGGCTTTTCATGCAGGGGGGAGCATTACCTACCAATCGTTAACGGACCGCGCGCGCTATGTTTACAACGAATCGTATACTGGCTCAGGGTGGCAAAAAAACTACCATTTCGGATACCGGCTTCCCAACAAACCGTACTTTTTTGCCAATGCAAATACCGGTTACACCTGTAGTTGGAGCGCCCTTAAAACATCCACCCTTAGCATTAACTACTATTTCAATTTTGTAGAAAAGTATTTTCTCACCTGGACCCCCAATACGTCCTCAAACGATAAATACGTGATTCCCCGGCAATTTTCGCACGATGCCGAAATAAGCTACAGCATTTACAAGGGTACCTACAACATTGCGTTTGAGTGCCGTAACCTGATGGATGCTTTGCTCTACGATAAATACTACTTACAAAAACCGGGCAGATACTTTGGTGTGAAGCTTCGGTATGCCATGTAACATCAATTCATTCATATAAAATCAATCAAATGAAACATTTAAAATCAAAGGTACTGTTGGCATTAGGAATGCTGGCATTTAGTGGGAATTTGCTTTTTACCTCGTGTGAAGATTCCAACGGGGGGGAAGATTTTACCGGCGATGATGCCTACGTACTTACCCTTGCCTACCAGGGTACCGACGGTACATTTACCTATTATACCTCCCAATTCGAAGACGTGATGACCGGGAGTCTTTCCGGTTTAGGAAAAGGCATTGACCACCTTGGGTATTATGCATATAACCAGGTGGGCAGCACCATTTTTGCAACGGGTGGTCTGGGACTTACCGATATTGTGGGCATGGTAAAAAACAACGAGGGTGCATTGGTCGAAATTGGTGGCTTATCGTCGTTTAATAACAGTTTGGTGGATGTGGTGGAAGCCTCCGACAACCAATTAATTGGGGTGGAAATGAGTTCTTCTTCCGACATTATTACCCTGCACCGGATTGATGCAGAAACGGTTACCGTAAGCAGCACCACCAATACCGCAGTTTCTGAACTTACCGCGCTTACCGGTACCGCATATTCGGGTATGGTACAAAGCGGTAACTACCTGTTTTTAAGCTATTACATCAGCAATCCTGATACCTGGGCAACCGAATATACCGACAAAGCACAGGTGGCCGTATTCACGTATCCCGGCCTGGAGTTTGTTCAGGTAATTGAGGATGAGC
Organism: Bacteroidia bacterium; assembly: GCA_030433225.1. GTDB lineage: Bacteria > Bacteroidota > Bacteroidia > Bacteroidales > UBA5342 > JAUIMD01. The sequence continues at coordinate 1,071 of JAUIMD010000465.1, read as the reverse complement.
GAACCGGCCCTGTGGGCGGGTTTGGCACTATGGCCGGACTGATGAAAGATGAAGCAGGAAATGTGTATGCCCTGTCGCATTCAAACCCCGCCAATGGGTACAGCCAATCAACCAAGCCGGCAGGTATTTTGCGCATTAACGCAGGAGAAACCAGCTTTGATGCGGATTATTTCTTTTCGTTTGCTGATGTAAGCGAAGGCAAAACCACGGCACACCTGATGTACCTTGGCAACGGAAAAGTTTTTGTGGAAATGAACATGGCCGACCGTAGCGAACAGGCTCGCTGGTCCGATGCTCCCCTAAAACCTGCCGTATTGGATTTAACGGCTAAAACCATTAACTACATCACCGGTGTACCCGAACATTCGGGCATTGGGCGTAAGCTAAACGCCATTGCCCTGTACCGCGAAGGGTATATTTACATGGCGGTACCTGAAGGAGAAAATACATTTATTTACCGCATTAATCCTGGCGATTTTACGGCTACTAAAGGTGCCCAGGTAGAAGCGAACTTCCTGGCCGGCTTTTTTTATTTATAAGGATATCCCCACAAAATACCGGTCGGTTTAGCACACGGGCCGGTGTTTTTTAACGCTGTTTTTCATGAATTTTACCCACCAACTCAAACGTTTTTCCCATTGGCTGCACCTGTGGATGGGGCTGGTCTCCGGCATTGTTGTGTTTATTGTTTCGTTTACGGGTGCCTTGTATGTGTTTCATACCGAAATAAAAGATGCGATGGAACCGTGGCGTTTCGTTGAACCGCAGCAAAAAGCCTATGTGGCTCCCGGTGTGTTGCTGGATACCGCCGCAGTGTATGTGGAAAATGCCAACGCTACGGGGCTTACCTATGATGGAAGAGGTGGTGCTGCCGCCGTAGGTTTTTGGCTAAACGAAAATGGAAAACGAACGTTTAAGGCCGTATTCATGAATCCTTATACCGCCGAGTTTATTCATTTAGGGGAACCCTTTGCTAAAAAGTTTGACTTCTTTCGTTTTGTAATGCATGGCCACCGCTTTTTATGGCTTCCTGAAAAAATAGGGAAATACGTGGTAGGAATTTCGGTACTT
>JAUIMD010000464.1 GCA_030433225.1 Bacteroidia bacterium | reverse complement strand
TGTTGTAATTGGGAATCATCGTCACGTCGAAAAAAACAGGCTTGTCGTTTACCAGCCGCAGGCGTTCCATGTAAATGCACCCCAGTTCCTTTTCCCGGTCGCTGAGTGGAAAGGCGATCGAATCGTCCCACTGGCGAATTTCCGGCTTCACAATAATGCGCGTCTGCAAAATATCTTTCCCCACTGCCGAGGTAGTTCCTGTGAGCGATAAAATGCCTACGCCTTTAGGCACCCCTTTTACAATGCTTCCTTTTCCCTGTTGTTTGCGAATGTAGCCCTCGTTTACCAGGTTGTCCAGGGCCTTGCGAATCGTAGGGCGCGTAACCAGGTGTACGGCACATAATTCATTCTCCGATGGCAATAAATCACCCTCCTTATACACCCCTTCAGAGATGTGTTTTCTGAGAATTTCGTAAACCTTTTTGTACTGCGGAAGCGTATCTTCTTTCATGCTGTGCCTTCTGTGTTAGTTTATAAAGCTGCATTGGCAAAATCCTGATAAATCGCCGTAACTTGCCTTTTTTATTGTGCCGACCGTTACAAAAGTAATAAGAATTAATGAAAAGTTGTAATTACTTGATGATTTAACATGTTATTACAAGTAATTATAAATAATAATTCGTAAGTTGCGTTTAATTAGTGTTTTAAATTATGAATACTGTGGGAGGAGAAAAGAATTGCAGGGATTTGCTTGTATATACAAGTGAAACAAAATATATTTGTAAAAAAATCTGATTTATGGCAAAAGTTGTTATTATGCCTCGTCAGGGTCAATCGGTTGAATCGTGTATTTTTACCGAGTGGCACAAGAAAGTAGGCGAGGAAGTGAAGCAGGGTGAGATACTGTTTTCGTACGAAACCGACAAGGCGTCTTTTGAGGAAGAGGCTAAAGAGGATGGAACCTTATTGGCAGTATTTTGTGAAGACGGAGACGAAGTGCCGGTTTTGCAAAATGTTGCAGTAATTGGAAATCCGGGTGAAAGTTTCGACGAGTTTAAACCCGGAAATGAAGGCGGTGCTCCTGCCGAAGAGGTGAAGGAAGAATCTCCTGCGGTGGAAGAAAAACCAGTCGAAGTGGCTGCTCCCGTATTGAAAACAGAAAGTGAAGTAGCGGAAGGAAAGCTGAAAATTTCTCCACGCGCTAAAAACCTGGCTGAGAAAAAAGCAGTGCCTGCTGAAAAGCTGGCCGGTACCGGACCTGAAGGTCGCGTGATTGAGCGCGATGTGAAGGCATACGTAGAAACCACGCCAAAAGTAAGTCCGCTGGCAAAAGAAGTAGCAAAAGAAGAGAAACTGCCCGTTGCTGATGCAGGAACCGGTTTAGGTGGAACTGTGAAAGCGCAGGATTTAGTGGCGACCAACCCCGTTTACAGCAGCGAATTTGAAATTAAGAAGTTGCCAAATATCCGCAAAATGATTGCCAAGGCCATGCATGCGTCTTTGCAAAATTCTGCACAGCTTACCCACCATTTAGGAGCCGATGCGCGTCGCATCCTGGAACTCCGCCAAAAGGTGAAAGCTACCGAAGGCGCACCCAACATTACCTTGAACGACATGGTATGTTTTGCGGTGATTAAGGCACTGAAGAAATTCCCGCAGGTAAATGCACATTTCCTGGGCGATTCTGTAAAATACTTCAAGAAAATACACCTGGGCTTAGCTGTGGATACCGATCGTGGTTTGATGGTTCCTGCCATTAAAAATGCCGATGACCTGTCCATTACCGGACTGTCTAACCAATTTAAAGAGCTGGCCGGAGCTTGCCGTCAGGGCAATGTAAATCCGGAATTGCTTTCTTCTGAAGCAGCATCATTCACCGTTTCCAATCTTGGAAATTACGGGGTGGAAATGTTTACACCGGTAATTAACCTGCCACAGGCAGCCATTTTAGGGGTAAATACCATTGTGCCTCGTCCGGCTGATTTAGGCAATGGAGCTTACGGATTTGTGCCTTACATTGGTTTGAGTTTGACCTACGATCATCAGGCATTGGATGGAGGTGAAGCAACGCGCTTCCTGAAACAAATTGCCATTGAAATTGAGAATTTAGAAATTGACTTTTAATCCATCCAACCCAAAAATAGATGTTTGATTTAGCAATAATAGGGGGCGGACCCGGTGGGTATGTAGCCGCGGAACGTGCCGGAGCCAAAGGCCTGAAAGTGGTGCTTTTTGAAAAGAAAGCCCTGGGTGGCGTGTGTTTGAACGAAGGATGTATCCCCACCAAAACGCTTTTGTACAGTGCCAAGCTGTACGATAACGCCAAGGCGGGCGATAAATACGGAATTGAAGCCAGCGATGTGGCCTTCAATTTTGCCAAAATGATGGACCGCAAAAACAAAGTGGTTAAAAAACTGGTAGGCGGTGTTGGCGCCAAAATGAAAATGTTTAAGGTGGAAACCGTAAATGCTGCGGCAACCATCAAAGGGCGTTCGGAAAAAGGCGTGGAAATCTCGGCCGATGGCAAAGATTTTCTGGCCAAAAACCTGCTCATTTGTACCGGTTCTGAGGCATTTGTTCCGCCCATTCCGGGCTTGGCAGAAGCCGGCGATGTAATTGTAACCAACCGCGAAATTCTGGATCTCCAGCAAAAACCTGAATCTTTGGTGATTATAGGTGGAGGCGTTATCGGGATGGAATTTGCCAGCTTCTTTAACAGCCTGGGCACCAAGGTAACCATTGTGGAAATGATGCCTGAAATTTTGACCGGAATTGATGTGGAAATGGCGGCCATGTTGCGCCAGATGTACGCTAAAAAGGGCATTAGCTTCAACCTTTCCTCTAAAGTTACACAGGTGAACGGCAAAGAGGTGGTATTTGAAAAAGACGGAAAAA
>JAUIMD010000463.1 GCA_030433225.1 Bacteroidia bacterium | reverse complement strand
CATACCTGATTTTGCCCAACAACGAATTGAACGTGTACGTACCCGCCTGTTCGATGCCCTGAACGAGATTAAAAACAAGGTGGAAATGGACAACAACCGCTTTGAGCAGGAAATGATTTTTTACCTTGAAAAATTTGACATCACGGAAGAAACGGTGCGCCTGCAAAACCATTGCCAGTACTTTTTTGAAACCATGCAACTGGACGAACCCTCCGGTAAAAAGCTGGGCTTTATTGCGCAGGAAATGGGACGCGAAATCAATACCATAGGCTCAAAAGCCAACCACAGCGAAATTCAACGTCTGGTGATTCAAATGAAAGATGAACTGGAAAAAATAAAAGAACAAATCTTAAACATCCTGTAGTGGTGAGTGGAAAACTGATCATTGTATCGGCTCCAAGTGGTGCCGGAAAAACAACTCTTGTAAAACACCTGTTGAGTCAGAAACTCAACCTGGAATTCTCCATTTCGGCTACCAGCCGTAACAAACGCCACACCGAAACTCATGGCAAAGACTATTACTTTTTTAGTGCCGATGAATTTCGGGAGCACATTGAAAAGGGCGCCTTTCTGGAATGGGAAGAGGTGTATGAAGGCACGTATTACGGCACCTTAAAATCGGAGGTGGATCGCATTACTGCCAACGGTGGAAATGTAATTTTTGATGTAGATGTGGTAGGAGGCATTAATATTAAGAAGTTTTACGGCAAACGTGCCTTATCTATTTTTGTACAGCCTCCATCGGTGGATGAGTTGCAAAAACGCCTGACCGGGCGGGGCACCGACTCGGAAGAAACCATAAAAAAACGGGTAGAAAAAGCCGAATTTGAACTAACATTCGCTACCCAGTTTGATGTAGTAATAATTAACGACGACCTGGACGTTGCCTGCCGGGAAATGATTGAAACCGTATCCAACTTTATACTTGCTGATGCGTAAAACCGGACTTTTTTTTGGATCGTTTAACCCTGTGCATATCGGACACCTCATGATTGCCAATTACTTTTATGCGTTTACCGATTTGGATGAAGTGTGGATGGTGGTTACCCCGCAAAACCCCTGGAAAAAACAACAGGACCTCATTTCCATGAAACATAGGGTAAACATGCTTAACCTGGCAAGTGCCGATGCAGATTGGCTACACATTTCGGATTTTGAAAAACACATGGAACAACCGTTTTTCACCTATCAGTCGCTGGATTTTTTACGCAAAAAGCACCCTACCCATACGTTTGTATTGTTAATTGGCGGAGACAATTACAGCAAATTTTCGGAATGGAAAAACCACACTGAAATTTTGAAACATCACGAGGTGTGGGCCTACCCGCGCAGCAGTGAAGAAGTACAAAAAGGTGAACCGGGCGTACAGCTATACCGCGCCCCACAATTTGAAATTTCCAGCCAGCACATCCGTGCATCTCTCCAAAACGGAAAGGACATCCGGTACTATCTTCCGCAAGGCGTTTTTGCCTACATTTCGGAACATCAATTATACCGTTAACCATGAGCACACCCACCAGACGAATCCCGGAATCAGAGCTAATTTTAAATCCTGACGGATCAGTGTTTCACCTCCACCTTTTGCCCGAACAACTCGCAGGCAAGGTTATTTTGGTAGGAGATCCCGGTCGGGTTGAAACGGTAGCATCCTTTTTTGACCATACGGAATGTACCATTGAAAACCGTGAGTTTAAAACCGTAACCGGCACCTTTAAAGGCACCCGCATTTCGGTAATTTCCACCGGCATTGGAACGGATAATATAGACATTGTACTGAACGAACTGGATGCGCTGATTAATATTGATTTTGCAACCCGCCTTATTAAGGCTAAAAAACAAACCCTGGAAATTGTTCGCATCGGAACCTCAGGAGGACTGCATGCAGAAATCCCCGTAAACAGCTATGTAATTTCAGAATATTCCATTGGTTTTGACGGACTTTTAAACTTTTACAGGGAGCGTAACCAGGTTTGCGATCTGGATTTTGAACGGCACTTTACCGATGCCGTTCACTGGAATCCACTGCTTACCCGGCCGTATGTAGTGCAAGCCTCTACCCTGCTGCTACAAAAGCTGGAATCAGAACAAACCAGGCGAGGCACCACCATTTCGGCCCCGGGGTTTTACGGCCCTCAGGGACGCGAACTTCGCTTACCGGTTGCCGACCCGAACCTGAACGACGTGCTGGCCTCTTATTCCTATAAAAACCACATTATTGCCAATTACGAAATGGAAAGTTCTGCCATTGCCGGATTATCCGCACTGCTGGGGCATCAGGCCATCACGGTTTGCCTGATTATTGCCAACCGGGTACGTAAGGAATACAGCGAGAATTACAAGGTGCACATGCACAATTTAATTCAATACGTCTTGGAAAGAATATAAAAATCCGTTTAATTCGAACTTTAAAAAATTGTAAGAATCGATGAGTGAGAGTAAAAAGACTCGTGAAATAGATTTGTTTGATCTGTTTGCTTCAATCGGAAGGGGTATTAAAAACCTGTTTGTTTCCCTTTTTGATGCCTGTTTATGGTGTTTGTTTTTTGCGGTAAAAAAATACAAGATTCTCCTGGTATTTTTTGCTTTGGGTTTAGCGTTTGGTGTATTTAAAGTAACCACCAGCAAAGATGTATTTTCATCCAATATGCTGATTCGCTCCAACGCAGTTAGTAGCTTTGAACTTAAAGTGCGCTTGGATGAATTCAACAATTATTTTGCCCAATCCAACGAATATTCCGACAAACTCTTGCGCCAGGAACTAAACATGGATTCTGCAAGCTTGTCGAACATTTTAGGTATTGAGAGTTTTTTTGGTATTGACCTGAATACGGATGAA
>JAUIMD010000462.1 GCA_030433225.1 Bacteroidia bacterium | reverse complement strand
ACTAAAGTTCCTTCCGCATGTCCTGTACTGAATGCAGGAGCATTCCACTGCACCCCGTTAACGTTTCCTTGTAAGTACTTCAACGCGGCATCAGCACCTGAGTTTTGAGCCGCAAAATCTTTGGCCATAGCACCGTGGATGGAGGCAATTCCCTGCTTTTGCAGTGCGGCATGCAGCAAGGTAATATCGCTGAATCCAACCAACCACTTGGGCGACGAATGGAAATTTGACCAATCCAGCCTATCCAGCAAATGGATGGCACCGAAACCTCCACGCACACATAAAATAGCCTTACAATTGGGGTCAGAAATTGCTTTTTGAAAATCTTGCAATCGTTGCTGGGGCGTTCCACTAAAATAATGGTGGGATGAAGTGGCAGTAGGCATCAATTCAACCTCGTAACCTTTTGACCGAAGTTGATGCGCCGCTGCCTCAGAAATGGCAGGGTCGATGCGACCGGAAGTGGCCAGCAAGTTAATTTTATCGCCTTTTTTTAACCAGGGTGCAAAATGCATTTGTTTATTTTAACACGCGAAAAGCACGTTCTGCAGCGTTGCTTAATAATGCTGCGGCGTTGTCCATGCTTTCGGCGAGGGTCATTGGTTTTTCTGTTATGGGAAAAACGGAAGTAAAGCCATGATCGTACAAGGCGCGGTATCCGGCTCCAAGGGTACCTGCAAAGGCAAACACTTTTTTACCTTGTTTGGCAGCAATTTGGGCAACCGAAAACGGAGTTTTTCCCTGCAGGGTCTGTTCGTCCATCATGCCTTCTCCGGTGAGCACTACATCTGCCTCCGCAATTTTTTGGGATAAGTGGAGCACTTCTGTTACGATTCCAAATCCCGGAACAAGTTCTCCATTTAAAAAGGCAAGGGATCCGGCTCCCATTCCCCCGGCAGCTCCCGCACCCGGAACAAACTCAACCTCTACTCCCAAATCTTTTGTAATAATTTTTGCCAGATGTGACAGATTGTTGTCCAGAATTTCAACCATTTGCGGAGTGGCTCCTTTTTGGGGGCCATACACATGGGATGCTCCCAGCAAACCGGTCAGCGGGTTTTGAACATCCACCGCCACTTTGAACGTTACGGAACGCAGAGCTGGCAGCACACCGCCTGCATCAATAGATGCCAGCTCAGCCAGCGCCCCTCCTCCTTCCCGAAGTTCATTTCCATTTTTGTCCAGAAATTTATAGCCCAAGGCTTTTGCCATACCTGTTCCTCCGTCGTTGGTGGCGCTTCCTCCCAGGCCCAGCACAATCTTTTTTACGCCTTGCTCAAGCGCTTGTGCAATAACTTCGCCCGTACCAAATGTGGAGGCGACCAATGGATTTCTTTCCTTATCCGAAATGCGCTCAATCCCTGAGGCTGCGGCCATCTCTACTACGGCCGTTCCATCAGGCAACAGGCCGTAGAAAGCGCTTATTTCCCGTCCAAGGGCATCGTGTGCCTTACAGGCTATTTTTTTCCCGTTTGCGGCTGCCACAAAAGCATCTACGGTTCCTTCCCCGCCATCTGCCACCGGAAATTTCCGTACCACGGCATCTGGAAAAACGCGCAACACCCCTTCTGCAAGGGCATCCCCCACTTCCACCGAAGTAAGGCAGTTTTTAAAGGAGTCGGGAAGGATAAGTACGTTCATGTCCATTAATTTCAAAGGTTACATGCAGCTCATGGGTTCCGTTAACCAAAGGGTTTGGTAGGGATCTAAGTTCAGTTTTTTAGGAATCACATCTTTCGTAGATAGGATATCGAAACGAAGCTTAGCAAAGCGGAATTCGTTCAGTGCTAACTCCTGAGGCTGAGAAGTAATGTTAGAAACACACAGAATTACCTCCCCCTGGTTTTTACGAAGGATGATAAAAAATTCTGCTCCTGCATCCACAATTTCCTGTTCCGCCGAAGGGTGAAAGGCCAGTTGCATGCGCCGGATAGACAAACGTCGCCGTAATTCATTAAACACACGGGCATGGTCAGTTTCGGCAGAAAGGAGGGGTTCTATTTCATCCAGTTTCCACTTTCGGCGGTTTATGGTGCGGTTTTGTCCTGTTTCTGCCACCCCTTCCTGGTAATTATGCGTACCCAACAGGCTGTGAATATAAATTGCCGGTATTCCCTGTAAACTCATCATTATGGTTTGCGAGGTGATAAACCGTTGAATTTGCCACTCATCTTCCCCGTTTTTTGTGCCTTTTAAGGCATCGTAGTATGTAATGTTCAGCTCGTATGGCACATCTTTTCCATCCACAGTACGTCGGGTATTAATGCGCCCACCAAAGTCTTTCATTTTATCAAACAAGGCGCTTTTTTCTTCATCGGGCAATAAACCTTCAAGCGGACGTACCCCGATTCCATCGTGCGATGCCGTGAAATTAAAGTAGGTCATGTTTTTGCCCGGGTGGTTTAAACGGGCAGCCCATTGGGTAAGGTACCCGGAGTTTTCGGTATGCAGGGCGTGTAACAACAACGGCGGCAACGAAAACTGGTATACCATGTGTGCTTCGTCTCCTTTGCCAAAGTAGCTTATATTTTCTTTGTGTGGAACATTGGTTTCGGTCAGCAATATCGTTCCGGGAACGCAATAGTCAAACACATCGCGCATGAGTTTTACAATCTCGTGCGTTTCATTTTCGTGCAAACACCCCGTGCCTGAACGTTTCCACAAAAAGGCTATGGCATCTAATCGAATAACATTTATTCCCTTTTGCACGTAGGAAAGCAGAATTTCAATCATCTGCTGCAATAGCGCAGGGTTGTTGTAGTTCAGGTCAATTTGGTCGGCACTAAAGGTAGTCCATACTTTTTTTGTGCCTTTTGCGGTTTCAAAAGGGGTAAGCAGG
>JAUIMD010000461.1 GCA_030433225.1 Bacteroidia bacterium | reverse complement strand
GTTAGTCCAGCGCCCATACGCCCCGGGTTGATGCCAAAAATGGCGATCCTTTTTATGGTATCGGCATAGTATTTTTGGTAAAAATCGGTAGTAATATGGTGCACGGCACCTGCATGCTCACCCTTAAACGGATTCATGGCCTCTACCCCGGCAGGCAGGTGTACATCATCCAAACTGAGTTGTGCGTTAAACGCCAGCATGCGTTGTTTAAAGTCTGATTCCATTGCGTATTTTATTTAAGCGGCAAAAATACGATTTTAAGCAAAAGCACCTTCGCAAATGCCCCAAACCGGGGGCGGTTAACATTTCAGCAGGTCCACTTTATGCTCTGCACTAAAATGCTATCTTTGCCGCAAACCCCATAATTCCATCCATGCACTATTTAAAACTCATACGCGTCAACAATTTACTCATCATTGCCGGCACCCTGGTTTTAATGCGCTATGCTATTATTCATCCTGTTTATGAGGCCAACGGTACACAGGGCGCCATGTCCAATGCATGGTTTCTGCTATTTGTAGTACACACCCTTTTAATTGCAGCCGCAGGCAACATTATTAACGACTACTTTGACACCCATATTGACGAAATAAACAAGCCTCACGAGGTGATTGTCGGCAAGCGGATACCCCGAAAAAGTGCCATGCTGTACCACCAGGTACTCACCGGAATTGGAGCGGTTTTGGGCCTGGTAATTGCCTATAAATTACGCTCGGTTTCTCTGGCGTTTTTATTGCTTTTTATCCCCGGTTTGCTGTGGTTTTATTCATCGGTGTACAAACGGCAGTTTTTAATAGGTAACCTTATTATTGCCGTGCTTTGTGCGCTGGTACCCTTAACCCTGGTTTTTATTGAAAATGGCTTTTTATTCCAGGCCGAAGGGGAAGCGGTGGTAAAAGCATCCATATTGAAAGCCGCCTACGGAGTAACCGGTTTTTTTGCCCTTTTTGCGTTTTTAACCACTTTGATACGCGAAATTGTAAAGGATATACTGGACGAAGAAGGCGACCGCGAATTGGAGTGTTCTACCCTGCCCATAGTACTGGGTACAGGTTGGACCAAGCTCATAGTATCGCTGCTAACGGCCCTTACCCTGTTTTTAATTGGGTGGATATATCAAAGCGTTTTAGCACGGTTTGACGATAGTTTAACGTTTTATTTCCTGCTTTTTTTGGTGGCCATACCTTTAGGGGTGGTGCTTGTGCTAACCACACTTGCCAAATCAAACCTCGATTTTGAACGCATCAGTTCGCTGCTTAAATACATTATGATGGCCGGCACCACCTTTGCCCTGGTGCTGTACCTGTTACTGGCACGCCACTACGACATTCCATTTTTCAACCTGATTGTGCAATAATGCTGAAAAACCTCCAAAATTATGAACTCGTTCTGGCATCCAACTCCCCCAGACGAAAGGAGTTGTTAGCGTCGCTGCACCTCCCTTTTTCGGTGTTTACACTGCCGGATATCGACGAAAGTTTTCCGCAAGAATTGGAGCGGCTGAAGGTTGCTGAATACCTTTCCAACAAAAAGGCAGATGCCCACCTTGGGCATGTACAGGAAAACAAGCTCATTATAACCGCTGACACCATTGTTTGCAATCGCACCCATGTATTTGGAAAACCCGATGGAAAAACGGAAGCCATGGAAATATTGCAAACCCTTAGCGGCAAAACACACCAGGTAGTAACAGGGGTAACCCTGCTGACAGTCCAAAAAAGAGTGTCGTTTTCGGCATGTACCGATGTTACCTTTGCTGTACTGAGTGATGAAGAAATTGAATTTTATTTGGATACGTTTCACCCCTACGACAAGGCCGGGGCTTATGGTATTCAGGAATGGATCGGACACATCGGGGTTACCTCCATTCATGGCTCATATTTTAACGTGATGGGGTTACCCGTACAAAAGTTATATGCAACGCTTAAAACGTTTTAAAACCAACAGGCTTCTGGTGGCCGTGTATGCCCTATTGTGGTTATCTTGCATACCGGCAGGTGCCACCGAAGGCATGTGGCTGCCCACCTTAATGGAAAAGCAATTGCTACCGGCCATGGAAGCAGAAGGGCTACACCTGAGCGCTGAAGAAATATACAGCCTTAACCAGGCCTGCCTGAAAGATGCCGTGATTCGATTCTCGTCAGGCTGCACAGCAGAATTCATTTCCCAATCGGGACTTATTCTCACCAACCACCATTGCAGCGACGACTACATTCAGGCACTGAGTACGCTCGAAAACAACTACCTGAAGGATGGATTCTGGAGCAAAGGCCATGCCCATGATTTGAGGGCCGAAGGCCTGAGTGTTAAGGTGCTGGAGTACATAAAGGATGTTACGGAAGACGTTTTAAAAGGAGTAAGTGCCCCTATGAACGAACACAAGCGCAGCACCCTGGTACGCCTGAACGCTAATCGGGTGGTGCGTGAACTATCCCAAAACGATTCGTTTCACGTGGTGGTTAAAGCATTGTACCACGGCAACCAATACCTGGCATTTGTAAGCTCGGAGTATAAGGATGTACGACTTGTGGGGGCTCCTCCCCTGGCGGTAGCCGATTTTGGCGGCGACACCGATAACTGGGTGTGGCCACGGCATGGTGCCGACTTTGCTCTATTCAGAGTGTATGCCAATGCCCATAACCAACCGGCGGCCTACCACCCGAACAACGTTCCCTTTACCCCCAAAAAAAGCCTCCCTGTTCAACTAAACGGACCACGCGCCTTTATCGGTGCATGGTCCGCTTTTTTTGTTCACTGAAAAAGATTACTTGAGGCGTTTGCCGTTGGGGTTTTTTTGATTGGGGCCGATGAGGACGATATCGTCGTTTTCATCTTCGAAGCCCAGCA